>JAQUXV010000090.1 GCA_028692205.1 Eubacteriales bacterium | reverse complement strand
AGTATCTCGGTAATGGCGCGGTCGGTGCCCCAGTCGTCAAACGTCAGGAACACCATATTGTTGCCATTGAGCACCATACCCTTTTTATCGAGCTGCTTGATTTCCGCACGGGTGAAGCCCGGCAGGAAGGAGGAGGTAGCCACCCAGCTAACGCCGATGTAGCGGGAAGCGATAGCCGTCATCACATCGCCGGAGAGCTGTCCGGGATAAATGCGGTCCTTCACCTCCGGCAGTATCGCGCTGTCCGGCAGAGGGTACTGATAGACATACTTTTTATTGTTCGCAATGGTCATTACCGGTTTAATCTCATAAATATTGCGCTTTTGGGCGATCAGCTTCACCAGATTGCTGAGCATGGTGTTGCTCTTCTGATACTGGTTCATCTGGAAATGGACAATTTCACCGCGCTGCAATACGCCCTGGTCCTCGGGCAACAGGTCTTCCATTACGGCAGTCGCGTCCGTGTTGCGGATGTCCTCCGTACGGACGGCGTTCACCATTGCGGAAAGCAGCGTAAACCCGCCGGCCCCGCAAGCCTGTTCCAGCAGGCCGGTGGCGCTGCCGATCAGCGGGCGCACCGCCAGCTCGTCCGTATACTGGTACAGCGTGCGGATGGATTCCTGCGTTTCCAGCAATTCTTCCAGCAAAGCGGCTTCGCTGGTGTACCGCGTGGCCTGTATGGCGATGCCCAGGCTGTTGCCGTCTTCCAGAATCGCCTTAATTTCATCGGAATATTGGGTCAGCTCATCCCGAGTAACGAAGAAGGTGCCTTGCGCGTGAACCTCCCGCAGCACAGACAGCGTAGCCTGCAGCTCGTTATCGTTGCCCATGCCCGAAAAGGTAAACGCCACAGCGGCTTCCGAGGTATAAATGCGGGTCAGCGATCCCGCCACAGCCGTGCCGGAGGCCGCCAGGCTGGCGGCGTGCGCGCCAAGGTCCGTATCCTCCAGCGCCGCACAGAGCGCCGAGTACGCCGTGGCCGCGTCAACATCTTTGTCCGACAGCCGTACGCAGAGGATGGAACCGCGCGCGATGCTCTCAACCACCGCGCTTGCCAGTTCGTCGGTGGCAACCTGCGAAAGGGTTACGGTCTTCGTGGGTACGGTAACGGTGTTCACGGAGCAGGCGTAAGCCGCCGCCAGATAATCATCGCTGGCGACGTTCAGCATCAGCACCTGCGAAGGCCAAATACCCGCCGCGCTCTGAATGGCCCAGCCCGAACGCATAAATACGGATACCGCGCGTTCCGCGGTGGCCGTGCTGGACGAAGCAGTCGCGTCAGTATAGGAAAGACCGACGGTATAGCCCTTTTCCGCGATCAGCGCAAGGCTGTCGCTGTAATCGGCGGCCTGCTGCCCCGTAAGGAAAAACGATGCGGAAAGATCATTCTGCGCCAGCAGATCCAGCAGTTTCTGCGTCGACGGTTTATCGCTGATCCCGTCAAAAACCAGTTCCGCCTTCTGGACCGTGCTTTTGGACGCTTCCGTCCGCAGCACCGCCACATCCTTCGAACCATGTTCCTGATAACGTGTCAGAGCGTCGCTAATCTCCTGCATCACCTGTTCAGGGTTGGTCGAGGTTGTAGCCGTCTGCTGCCTGTTTGCGGTAATCTGCGCAACTGCCACACAGCTGGCGATGAGCACCATCAGGAAGAAGGTGGTCTTCAGTTGTCGTTTCCATTTCACTGGCTGGCCCTCCCTTGTGACCGCTTCTCCAGAAACGCGCTTTCCCAATCGGGCAAATTATTGCCTCCCAGGCGGAAAATGTCAAAAGCGGCGAAGCCGTTTTCCGCGCAGGTGTCTCGCCAAATGGAAAGGGTTTCCGCATCCGCGTACCAAACATCATGGGTTACGTTATCCTGCTGATAGGTGGCGTTCAGCGCGCCGCTGCACGAATCCCGCTGCGGCGTTACGCCTGCGGCTTCAAGGTTCAGCTCCGCTTCTTCCTGCGTTACGGCGGTCACCCGACCGTCGTTCCAGTCGAACCCGCCCGTCGCAAACGCCATGCGCACGTTCAGCATCAGCGGCTGGTAAAGCGCGCAGATCGTCTGTAAAAATTCGATATCCGCCTTGGGCCCCGGCGTGCCGTTATAACCGTACAGGTTATAGCACATCACGCTGTATTCCGGCCCTTCCGGCAGGCTCGCGTAGCGGGGCGCGTTCCACGGCAGCACCACGCGCAGGGCCACGCCCTTTCCCAGACACATCTCCCACGCAAGCTGTATGAACGCGGCATACTTTCCCCACAGGTCGGTATCGTCTCTCAGGTTTTCGTAATCCAGTTCCAACCCCGTGAGCTTGTAATCGTCAATCAGCGTTTCCAGCGCCTTCAGGTGGGCGGCCATCGCATCGTCATCCGCAAAAAGCCGTCGAAGCAGATCACTGTTTTTATTGTCGTAGCTGCCCGGCGAAACCTCAATATCATTAACGATGGAAAGATAGATTTTCGTATCCGAATCCGAACAGTCCTCCTGCATGGACGCCAGCAGGATTTCCGTATCCGGCAGCATCAGGGGCTGATCGGCGGCGTCGAAAATGCAGGCGAACGCAATCGCTTTTTCCAGTTTGCCGGTCAGCGAATCCAGCTCCGCCATGGAGCCGTCGTACACCCAGTACGCCAGCCATGCGCCGTAACGATAGCCATCCTCCGCCAATGCCGCGTTCCACACCCCCGTTGCGAAAATCAATAAACCCATCAGTGCGCATAGAAGTCTTTTTACCCGGGAACGTCCTGTCCTCGTGATGGTAACACCTCCATACTATCGGAACCCGCTGCTCTGTTTCCCCTTCCAGCCGCGAAGGCCGACGCCGCCAAAGTCCACGCGGCATGGGAGAGGCGGGTTAAGAATCCTGCGGCAGTCCGGGCACAGTTTGGGAAATCATCAAACCGGAGCGGCAGCGCCCTTTCAAAACGGGCGCAATCTGCGCTCCTGCCGCCGCCCTTTCGGTGCGCGCCGGGCACCGAAACAGGTGCGGCGAATCGGCATTCGCCAGAGCAGACTTGCAAACCCGAAGCCGTAACTGTGGTACTGCGGGCCACCGTTGCGCCGCCCGGAGCGGCGGCGATGGTCGCCGGAGTGCGCTAGTTTGCAAAACCCGAAGCTGCCTAGAAAGTCTTCGCCATGTAATCGGCCAGATTGTGGAACCATTCCGAAATGATGGTGCCCACGTTTTCCTCCGCCGACAGCGTGTAGGCGTACAGGACGGAGTTGACATCCTGTGCGTCGTTCACGGTAAGGTTGTTGAAAACGGCGTCGTAAACATCGTCGTAAACATTATGCTGCGTATAGTGCCCTTCGATATTTTCAAACACAGCGGCGCCCAGCGCAAGCGATCCGGTTTGGGTGTAAGGCACTTCCAGCTGGTTCACAACAGGTTTATCATCAATCCACAGGCTGATGCTTTTGCCTACCAGACGAATGCGCAGTTTGCGGTTGCCCCGTGTAGCCGTGTCGTTTACGGGGTAGTAGGGCGTTCCGCCGTCTTCCAGCGTCAGCACAGGCGTGTTTTCCAGCTTACGCAGTTTGGCGGTCGCCTGCGCGATGCGCTTGGAATCGTCATCGTATTTGATAATCGCCTTTTGCAGCGCGACAAGGCCGTTGTGCTCGTCCTCCTGGGTCGAAATGAACGGCCCGCCGTCGAACACGAAAAGATCCTGTGTAAACAACGGCTCCCCGTCTCCGCCCAGTTCATACACCTCAAGGTTGTTATCAACCAGCGCAACCTCGATGCCGTGTTCCAGGTTGCGGTCGGTACGCAGGTAGATGCTTTGGCGTCCTACCAGGTTGCCCGTCAGTGTAACCGTCATATCCAAATCGGAAAACAGGCGGCTGTTCAGCGTCAGCGTGCTCTTGCCCACCGGTTCGGACGTCAGGATAATCTGATCGTTGTTCTTAAACTCCACGGCGCCGTCATCCAGATACCAATGCGCCGCTTCCTTCTGGTCCCCCGTAACGAACTGCAGCGTATCTCCCGTATCATCCCAGATCCGCATCAGCATGTGGTTGGTGGAGAAATAACTTTGCACCTGCAGACGGGACAAATCGTAGATCGACGAATCCCGGTTGTTCAGGCAGGTGCCTTCACGGTTGAAGTTCATGGTAAACAGGCTCATAATGTTGTCCCGGTTGGCATCGCTGGCGACAACATCGGTGCCGAACGCGCCGGTGTTGGAATGCATCAGGATATACAGCCCGGGCACAAAGCCGAGCGAGTCGATGTAATCGCTGTGAAGCATTTTATAATCGTTGTCGATCCGCGCCACGAGTTCGGCCTCGCTTTCCATGCGCAGGTGATCCTCATCGCGGATAAAGTCCATCAGGTAGTGGTTGTATTCGCGCCAAAGGTATTCGTGAACATCCAGGAATTCTCTTGCGTTCAGCTCGCCAAAAAAGTTCTCGTACCGGTCAAAGACATTGATATAGGAAAGGCGGTATCCGTTGCTGCCGATCTCCCAGCAGCCCGCGTCGGGCAGCGTTTTCAGTGTCGCGGCCGTAAGGTACATATCGCCAAGGCTGTTCAGGTTACCGGCGTACGAGCAGGCGGTGGCAAGATAATCGTTTTCCTTCAGCGTATCCTGCGCAAGGTACGTGGTGCCGCTAAGCCCGTCTTCAAAAATAATGAAGAGCGCTTTTTTAGGCAGCGAGCTGTATCGCAGATAGAAATTGGCGATATCATCCTGTGTGATGGTTTCATAGCCGGAGGCTTTCAGCGCCGCAATCTGCTCCTGAAACACCTTCTGGTTCACAATCTTGCTGTCCAGGCTTGTCGAAGTCGTAAGCCCCGGATAAGAAATGGCTATGAAACTGCTGGCCTCGTCGGCCTTCCTCGTTACCATTGCCCCGGTGGCGTCGCTTGTTTGTGTGGATAACTCGCTCGTCTCTGCGGCCCGCTCGATATTGGACTGGATCACAGAGGAAACAATCATCCACAGAACCACCGCCAACACCGCAAACTGCAAAAAGACACGCACAGCCTTTACGCGGTTGGTGTGGCGAAGGTTCGACTCCGCCCGTCTCAGCCTCTTCTTTTTTTGCTTTGGTTCAGGCATCTGGTTCCGTTGCTCCTTCCGAACGGTGTTGCCCCAAACAGGTCGCACTCAGCCTTAAGGCACTGCCTCACCGCCGCTGTTAACCCGTCTGTTTGGTCGTTTTTCCGTTCTCATCCTCATAGTCCATCGTTTCATCCCACAGTTGCTTCTTTTCCTGCTTCTTCTTCTTTTTGCCGGTGCCGCGCGTGCCCCAGTCGGACACCCAGAACGTCAGCCAGGCGTACGGCATCTGCCAAAGCAGAACCGCTTCGTAGTAAAGTACGAACCACAGGCCGTAAAGCCACAGGTTGCTCTTTTTCAGCCGCAGCTGGGTAAAGCTCATCAACAGCGACATCAGCAGCAGGCCCATCAGGAACGTTGTCGGGAAAATATGCAGCGTAAGGGGAACGATAATCAGGTTGTACACCATAATAACAGGGGCGATCAGCGGGATTACAAGCCCCATGTAGAACGACATGGACATCAGCGGTTCCTTGCGCCACATAAACCCGCCCGCGCGGAGACTTTCGCGCAGCCACGAGCGTTTCCAGCGCATCTGCTGGCGCAGGAATACTTTGTTGCGGTTAGGCACCAGCGTGGAGCAGATGGCCGTATCCTGATAGGACGTCCGATAGTTTTTCAGCACGAAGTTGGTCAGGCTGCGGTCGTCGCCAAAGGTAGCCTTGCGGCCCAAAAACGTCTGTTTCAGCCACGGGTCCAGCACTTCCTTCACGGCAGAGAGCCGATAGCAGGAGAGCGGCCCGGACAGGCAGGTAACGGCGCCGAAATACGCCTCCGCCGCTTTGATGATGCGGAAACTGATGTAGTAGCGCACGCACTGCATCTTCGTAAGCCGGTTGGTATAAGCGTTTACCACGTCGGTTCGCCCGGCGACGCCGCCCATTTTGGGGTCGTACATCGGCTGCACCAGATGGCGGATGGCATCCGGCTCCAGAAAGCTGTCCGAATCCACGAAGCCGATCAGCTCCGTGTGCGCATTCTGAATGCCCAGCGCCATGGCCTCGCGCTTGCCCTGATTGTGCTTTTGCAAAAACACGCGGATACGTTCCTGTGTGCCGAAACGGGGATCTTCACGCCACAGATTCGTCACCGTTTCCTTGATGCGCTCCACGGATTTGTCCGAGGAGCCGTCATCTACGATGATGATTTCCAGCTTATCGGGCGGATAATCCTGATCGATACAGCTGAGGATGGTTCGGGATATGTATTTTTCCTCGTTAAAACAGGGAATAACAATGGTAATGGAGGGCGTATATTCCGGGTCGACCGGCACGGGCTTATACAGCGCGCCGAACAGGTAGCGCGTCAGCAGGAAGGCGGCCGTAGCGATGGAGTAGCCGTACAGAATGCTGTTCTGCCGGAAATTGGCCACGCTCTCCGTGCGCATCAGCAAAATAACCAGCGTAACCAGAAACAGGAAAAACACGGAAAGGGAAGAAAGCGTCGTGTCCTTACGCTTGCGGCGGCTGATGTACAGGGGGCAGGCAAACCGTATGGCAACGCTGCGTTTTTCGGGTATGTAACGCACCGCTTTGCCCTTGATGCGGTAATGGCTTTCCGTACCTTCGTGCAGCACGCCCGGCAGCAGGGAAAAATCCAACGTCATGGGTTCGCCCTCGTGCAACGGGCGTTCGGCTTCCTTACGCGGAAGCTTCAGCATCATACCGGTCTGAGAGATATCCACGCACCGGGCGGTAAACTTGCGGCGCGAGCCGCTGCGCACGCGCACGACAAAATCCGCCGCGTAGCGCTGGCCCGCATAGGTTGCATACTGCGGTTTGCTGCGATCCTTCTCCAAATTGTCGCGCCGGTCCGCACCCGTGCGAATTTTACGCGGGTCGGGCACATGCGGCAGCAGTCTCCGATCCTGCTGCGGATGGAGCATTACGTCAGAAACCGGTGGAGTCCATTTTGACATATCGGTACCCCTTCGTTTCGCTTAACGGGCGGGCATATAGCCGCGCAGAAAATTCAGCCACAGGTCGCACCCGTCGTCGTTAAGGTGGAAGCCATAAGTTTCCGTATCGATACAGAATTCATCGGGCAGGTATCCGCCGTCGTTGCGCAGGGGATAGGCCGCGTCGATAAAAGCAACGTCGTATTGCAGGCAGAATTTGTACATCGCCAAATTGTAGCGGAAAATTTTAACGTTGTCCGGCGCGCTGTACCGCTTCGTGGTTCCCGGGGGAATCGATTCCAGCCAGATGTTGATATCCGGGTTGACTTTTCGGATTTCGTAAATCATCAATTCCAGATTGTTGATGAACTGGTCTTCGGTATATCCGCTGACGTCGATCTGCCCCGGCATCAGGAATACGTTTTTCGCGTCGATCGCTTTCAGGGCGTCCGCAACCGTCATCTTCACCCCATCTACCTCGGGGTGTACGGAATCCTCGTCGATCTCCTGAAGCGCGCGCCCAATGCTGAAGTTGGTGGAGGTAAGGAACTGTGTTCCGCCCAGGAATTCCGGTTCGTTTATGCGCCGCCATTCCACATAGCTTTGCAGCCCTTCCGTAACCGAGTCGCCCACAAACACCGCGCCGTCTGCCAGCGAGTTGTCTATCGGCGCGGGCGTCGCGTCGGCGCTTTCGCCGGTCGGGGTTTCCGTGGCGGCTACGGTGGTTTGCGGCGCGATATTTTCCAGCGGGTCGCCGGTTACGGGGATGGAATAGGCGTCCGGGTCCACCAGCGCAAGCATCTCGGGGCTCAGCTCCGCGGGCGAATCGAACATGGTAATCCGCTGGGCCTGCAGCTCTTCCGGCGTCACAAACGTCATATTCTCGTCTTCCATCGCCTGCATCAGCCAGTCGACCACATTGATAATGTTCACGTACGTTTCGGCGATGATATCCTCCATCTTGTCCGAAAGCATGGGCGGCGGATCGACCGCGCGGTTCGACATGACGTAGGTCGTCTGCAGATACTCGTCGGCGGCCAGCGCCTGCCCCAGCTTGATCGTAACGATGGAGCCGCGCGCCAGCTTGTTTTTAACGTAGGATTGCGCGTCGTCATACGTTTGGAAGCTGGTATGGTTCAAAAACAGATTGGGTTTCACGCCCGCCTTCAGGCCCACATACGCGGCGGCCTGCAGCACTTCCCGCGTGTAGTCGGAGCCGTTGCAGCGGAAGAGCGTGGGCTCCTCCCCCGTGGTTTCCAAAAGCAGCTCCTGCCCGCGCTGGAAAAGATGGATATTGGTGGGGATGTCGTTATCCTGCATGTCTTTACTGGCGCTGAGCCCGTAATTGCCGATGGTGAAGTTTTGGTTGGCAATCAGCCGCACAACATCGGGGTGCTCGTCCGCAACGATCCCGCTGATGAAAAAAACCGCCGGAATCCGCGCTTCCTTCAACTTATCCGCGATGGATTTCATCGTATCCGCATCGGTATAGCCTTCCAGCACCAGACTGACAATTCTCTTTTCGGTTAACACGTTCGTGTAGACGACGGCAGGCTCGTTTTCCAGCGTCGGCGCGGGCGTTACGGAGGCATGCAGCAGCACGGGCGTGGTTTCTGCCGCCGTCGGGGTAGCCTCGGGCTGCTGCTCACCGTACAGGATCGCGCATCCGTTCAGCAACAAAAGCGCCGCGCACAGTAACAGGCACAGAGCCCCTATGGATATTTTTCGCCCTATCTTCTTCATGGCAATACCGTATTTTCGTCCTCGCCGCTCGGCTCTGCCGCTTCGGCCGTATGGTTGAGCGCCAGACGGGAATTATCCATCAGCTGCAGGATATCGATGGAGGCGTCCAGTTCCTTTTCCATACTGCGGAACTGGTCGGCAAGATCCTTCTTAAACTGCAGCG
>JAQUXV010000089.1:4813-8868 GCA_028692205.1 Eubacteriales bacterium | reverse complement strand
TAGCGCAAAGGGATTTTTGCCTCTGGAGAGGCTTTCCCACCGCGTGTAATCCTCCGTACCTGAGGCGACACCTTGCGTGTCGGGCCCCAGAGTTTCCGCCCCCGTCGTCAGCCGCCACCGGTCCGTCTGGATTACGAACGCATTATGCTGGCGTTCCTTTTGTTCCCGGAACACCCAACCTTGCTTTGCGCAATAATTGGATACGCAAACATAAGCCTTGCGGTTTCGCTGGGCTGTCCACTTCAGCAGGGTCGCAAGCATCGCCCCGGTTACAAGAATTACAAGCATGTTGGGAAGCAATTTTACCAAAAGCAATCATCCTTCGCGTCTGAAAGCGAGTTCCTGTCCGTATCGTCCTGCAGGTGCGAATCCGTGCTTCCATTCTGTTTTTTGAACGTGTGTGCCGCTGCGCGGCACCGCTTTATCGGATGGCAACAGTATACCATAATCACCCGATTAAATACAATAGGCCGTTTTTCGTACAATATCACGGTTTGCGGACTTGACCGCACAATATTTAAAATAAAAATCCGCGCGCCTTCCGGATGGTGCAGTCCGGAAAAGCGCGCGGATCCGCCGGCAAGGAGGAGTGCCGGCAACCGTTCGGGGAATGGAACCGCCTGTTTGCGGAATACCTGTGTTACTTCTTGTTCATGTATTTACGGATGTCCAGGGCCACGGCGCTGGCAATGATGATGCCCTTGATGATCTGCTGCCAGTACGGGTCCACACCGATAAAGGTTAGACCGTAGTTGATGACCTGGAAGATGAACACGCCGGATACCACGCCGCCCACCGTGCCGACGCCGCCGGAGGACGATACACCGCCGACCACGCAGGCCGCGATAGCGTCCAGCTCGTACCCGACGCCGTAATTGTTGGTGGCGCCGCCTGTTCGCGCGGCCTCCAGCACGCCTGCCATACCGATCAGCGCGCCCGCCAGCGCGAAGATGATGATGACCGTCAGCGTAACGTTGATGCCGGATACCTTGGCTGCTTCGCGGTTGCCGCCGATGGCGAACACGTTTTTCCCAAACACCGTCTTGTTTTGCAAAAACCAGACCGCGATACAGACAATCAGCGCGATGATGACGATAACGGGAATAAACCCGTAAATTTTCCCGGTGCCAAGGTAGGTGAAGTCCTCCCGCAGGCCGCCGATCGGCTGGCTGTTATTCGGCTCCATGTTAAAGTAGATGGAGGTCGCGCCGTACACGATCACCATGGTGGCCAGCGTGGCGATGAACGGCGGCACGTTGAGCTTGGCGACGATAAAGCCGTTCAGCAGCCCGAACAGCAACGCAATGAACACCGCCAGCAGGAACGGCAGGATTACCGGCAGCTGCGGCAGATTGGGGTAGAACAGCCGGGAGTAGTCCGAGGTTTGCAGCATGGAGGCGGAAACAACCGCCGTCATGCCCACCACGCGGCAGGCGGACAAGTCCACGCCGCCGGTGCCGATGATGACGAAGCTCATGCCCATGGCGATGATCAATCGGGTGCTGGACTGCTGAATAATGTTGATAAACGTATCGGTCGCCACAAAGCGCGGATTGATGATGGCGATCGCGCACACCAGCGCCAGCAGCACCAGATAGATGGCCTTGTCGGAAGCGAAGGTGGAGACGCTTTTAATCGACAGGCTGAACTCCCGCTTTTCAAACAGGACGCCCATCATCATCAGTAGGCTCATTACAATGCCGAGGCTGTATCCCCAGCCGAAGCCGTACACCCTGGCAATCGCCCCAAGCTCTTTATTGCCCGCCGTCTCGATGCGCAGCGCCGAAAAGCAGAACAACATCGCGCCCAGCAGGAGAATCGGCTTGCGAATCTTAAGCGGCGCGTTCAGCAGCGTCAGGATCATCCCGACCGCGATCAGCACAAGGCTCGGTACCAGCGTCCACTGGACGCCGAGGTTGTTGGCGGCGGACAGCGCGCCGGTAATCAGCCCGACCCCCGTAATGCCGTATACGGCCGTCACTTCTTCCTTGGCCGTGGCGGGAACGGGGTTTTGCACCGGCACGGGCGCCACCAGATTTTGCAGGCCGGACAGCACTTTGCGCGCGTCCGTCAGGGCGACTTTTGCGGCGTCCACCGCCTCCTGCGCGGTGGCAAGCGCAGCCTCGTCCGCCGTATCGGAGGCCTGCAGGGCTTCCAGTCTGGCGTCCGCCTGGTCGTAGGCGGGCTGCAGAACATCCGTGATCCGGATTTGCGTATCGTCGCGCAAGATCACGTTGTCATGGTAGGTTTGCACCGCGGCCTCGTACTCCGCCTGTGCTTCCACCATGGCGGCGTTGGTGTCGTAGCCATCATAAACCGGCACCGGATAAGTGATGTATGGAAACGCCAGCGTCAGCAGCACCAGCGCGGCGCACACCACGGTAATCAGCCTCCGCAGCACGGGGGCGTTGATTTTTCGATCCCACGCGGTTTGGGAAACGGCGGGAATTGTGCTCATTTTTCATCCATCCCTTGCTTCATGTTGATACCGTCAGGTTGAAAATTGCGTCGCCAGCCGCATCACGTCCACCTGGGTTGCTTCCTTCCCGGGCAGGATGCCGGACAACCGTCCCTCGCACATCACCATAATACGGTCGGACATGCCCAGCAGCTCGGGCATTTCCGACGAAACCATAATGATGCTCTTTCCGCGCTTGGCCAGATCGGCAATGATGGTGTAAATTTCGTATTTTGCGCCCACGTCGATGCCGCGGGTCGGCTCATCCAGAATCAGGATTTCCGGCTCGATCAGCAGCCAGCGCGCCAACAGCACCTTCTGCTGGTTGCCGCCGGACAGATCCTTGATCAGGGTTCGGCAGGAAGGCGTTTTAATGTGCAGCTGCCGGATAGAATCCTCCGTGTCTTTCACACGTCGGTTTTCATCCAGCGCAAAGAAGGGTTTGCGAACATAGTCGTGCAGTTTGGCGATCACGGTATTTTCAAGGATGCTCAGCATCGGGAAAATGCCGGTGGCCCGGCGCTCCTCGGTAAGCAGCGCCATGCCGTGCCTCATCGCGACCAGCGGCGTGCCGACTTTCGTCTCCTCGCCGTTCAGGTATACCTTGCCCTCCTTGATGGCGCGAAGGCCGAAAAGCGCCTCCAGCATCTCGGTACGCTGCGCGCCCATCAGGCCGCCGACGCCCAGAATTTCGCCCTTTTTCAAATCGAACGAGATATTGCGGAAGGACCGTGGATTGGGGCTGGTTAACCCCTCCACGCGCAGCACGGTGTCCCCGGGCACGTTTTCACGCGGCGGGAAACGGTGGGTCAGGTCCCGGCCGACCATGCGGCGGATAATCAAATCGGTGGTCAGGTCCTTCGCGGGCCAGGTGCCTACGCTTCTCCCGTCCCGCATAATGGTGACCTCGTCGGAAATCGCGAGGATCTCCTCCATCTTATGGGAAATATAGATGATGGCCGCGCCGTTGTCCCGCATCCTCCGGATGAGTTTGAACAGGTGCGCGACCTCGTTTTCCGTCAGGGAAGAAGTGGGTTCGTCCATAATGACGATTTTCGCGTTATAGGAAATGGCTTTGGCGATCTCAATGGTCTGTACCGTTGAAACCGAAAGATTGCGCACCAGCACCCGCGGATCAACCTCGATCTCAAGGTCTTTCAGCAGCGCTTCGGTCTTTTTGTACATTTCCTGCTCGTTCACCATCGCGCCCTTTACAGGGTAGCGCCCAAGCCAGATGTTATCCATCACGTTGCGATAGGGAATGGGGTGCAGTTCCTGATGGATCATGGCAATGCCAAGGTCCAGCGCGGTTTTCGAATCCTTAATTTCCACCTTTTCGCCGTTCAGCAGGATATCGCCGCTGTTTTGATAGTAAATACCAAACAGGCATTTCATCAGGGTGGATTTTCCGGCGCCGTTTTCGCCCATCAGCGCGTGTACGGTGCCGGCCCTCACCTGCAATTGCACATCGTCCAGCGCTTTCACGCCGGGAAACTCCTTGCAGATATGATTCATCTCAAGTAAATAAGTCTGGCTGTCCAAACGCATCAGCCTCCTGCGAATGGTATCGCGTCAAAACGAGGGGAGGGAGGGAAAT
>JAQUXV010000089.1:2717-4713 GCA_028692205.1 Eubacteriales bacterium | reverse complement strand
GCCATATCTTCGGCCAGCGGCTCGCGGTTGAAGAACACCACGGGCACTTCCTTCGCCATGGCTTTGTCCAGAATCACGCCCGCCGCCGTGCGATCCACGGGGTTGATGGCCAGCGCGTTCACGCCCTTGGAGAGGAACAGGTCGACCTGGTCGTTCTGCGTCGCCTGGTTGTTCTGGCTGTCCGCGATCTCGATGGTGGCGACGCCCTCGGCGGCGTCTTCGATGGCGTTGCGAACGCCGGTCATAAAGGTGTCGTCAAACTTGTAGATGGTCACGCCGACACTGGGCAGGTCCGCCGCCATGGCGACGGTAACGATGCTGAGCACCATTACGAGGGCCAGCGCGAGAGAGAGCAACTTTTTCATTGAATGACCTCCTTATGTTCTTTTCCTGCGGTGTATACCGCGTCTCTGTTTATCAGTATGCCCCGGTCTGGCTGAAAATGGAATTCGAAAACGTTCTATGAACTTTAGAAATCTTTCGATGTTGTCTATAAGGGTTTCAGCCCTGCGGGTTCGGCAGACGAGGGTTTATTTGCCCGCGGAGCCCGGGTGTATTAAAGTCGCTACGATTGCGCGGCACACCCGGCATGGCCTTCATTCGCCTGTCGGCATCCGGCAGTACGAAAGTTTGCTGTGGCAGCGTGGCATACCCGGAACGACCTCAATTCGCTTATCGACATCCGGCAGTGCGAAGGTTCGCTATTGCAGCACAGTACGCCCGGCACGGCCTTCATTCGCCTGTCAGCGTACGGCAGGTTCGCTGTGGCAGCGCGGCACGCCCGTTACAACCTCTGTTCGTCTACGGACACCTAGCTATACAAAGCGCATAGGTTCATCGTTTGCCCGCGCACGGCAAAACCGCGCCGCCTTCCCGCGTCGACGCCGGGCGGCGGCATAACGGGGGAGGCGGCGCGATTGGGTACGGTTGTCTTTTCGGTTGGGTTTTTATTGCAGAATCGGGAAAGCCATCTTCTGGTTTTCGGGCAGGTACATATTGCCAAGGTCGATCACGCGGCTCTCGGTGTAGTAATGGGCGGGTATATCCTCGCCCCGTAAGGCCCGCGCGGCGAACTGCACGCCCAGATAGCCCATGGCATAGGGCATGCCCAGCACCATCGCGTCGATCTGCCGGTTTTCCAGATAAGTAATGCGGTTTTGCCCGCAGTCCATCCCCACCAGCCGAATCTCCGTGATCAGTCTTCCCATGGTTTTGGAGGCCGTCTCGGTGCCGTCGTCGGTCAGGCAGAGGATGCCGTTCGCCTCCGGGTAAGCGGCAATCAGCGCAAGCATCGCCTCCGGCGTTTGCTGGGTCAGCGGCGTACGGCAGAGAACGGCCGCGTTTCCGTCCAGCACTTTTTCGGCCCCCTTCAGGCGCAGGGCGGCGGTTTCGTCGCCCGCGTCGCCGGTTACGAGAATCAATTTCCCGGGCTCCGGCAGCCTGTCCAGCAGCGCCTGCGCCGCGAGGCGGCCCACCGCCTCATCGTCGTCGCCGATCTCACAGGCGATGGTTCCGCCCTCCGTCCGGTTGCCGAGGGTAAACACGGGCACCTTCTGCCGCTCGGCGGCGGCGAGCTGGGCGGAAAGGTCTTCCCCCTTCACCGGCACCAGCAAAATTGCCTTCACGTTTTTTGCCAGCAGCTCGTCCAGCAACTCCGCCTGCCTAATCGGGGTACTGCCCGCGTCGTCCGGCGCGAGGGTGAGCAGCTCCAGTTTCTCTTCTTTCGCGGCCAGCTTCGCGCCCTGTTTCATTTGCAGGGCGCGGGTGCCGATGTCCGTATCCAGCAGGAGCGCGAGGGTATCGCCCGCCTCCTCCGTGGTGGTGCTTACCAGCGGTTGCACCCCCCACCACAAGAAGAACACGGCCAGCAGCACGCACAGAATGGAAAACGCGACGCGTCTTTTCATACCGCCGCCTCCCCCTCAAGCACCGGCAGCCGGATAAGCACCTCGGTGCCCTCGTCCAGCACGCTGTGGATGGTCAGCCCGTATTGTTT
>JAQUXV010000089.1:0-2617 GCA_028692205.1 Eubacteriales bacterium | reverse complement strand
TACGCGCCGCTCATGGTGGCCACCGCCATCGAAAGCAGCACCCCGGCCAGCAGCACGGACAGCGAAATGCGGATCATCTGCGGCTGAATGGAGAGGATTTCATCCAGATACGCCACGCCCACCATGCGCCAGCGCGTATAGTCCACCGTGGCGATAATCAGCAGCCGGTCGCGCCCGTTGAAATGGTCGCGGCAGCGGCCAAAAACCTGGTCTTTCACCGCCGCCAGATTTTCCTGTTTCAGGCCCGCGTAAATCAGCTGCTGCTGCGGGTGGTACACCAGCTCCGTTTCGGTGTCCACTAAATACACATAGCCGCTCGTGCCAAGGCTGATATTCTCGCAGAGGCTCGTAATGCTGCTGAATGTAAAATCCGCCATCAGCACGCCCGTTTCCCGCTGCCCGTCGCAGCGGTATTCCACCCTGCGGCTCAGCGTGATAACCCACGCGTATTGTCCGGCGAAAATGTTTTGCACATAGGGCGACGAGAAATACACGGTGGATGTGGTGCCGCGCAGCGGCTTCACAAACCAGCGGTACGACGCCACCTCCGCCGGGGCTTTGGACAATTCTCCCGCGGTGCTGGCCATCAGCTCCCCGCCGGGGCCGAACACCGCCATCGCGGTAATGTCCTTGCGGCTGGACTGCAAAAACGCCATGCTGTCGCTGAGGCTTTGGGAGGTCACCTCATCCGAGGAGGATACCAGACTGCCGAAAAAATCCATGGTGTCGAGCATCTCGTTCACATATACGCCCAGGCTCGCGTTGCCCTGGTCCACCGTCTGCCGGGTGCGCTCCATGGCGTTGTCCTCCAGCAGTCCGTTCAGGCGCGTTACAAGGCTTACGCTTACAAACAGCAAAAGCAGCACCATTCCGCCCATAAAAAAGCTGGTCGTCACCATTTGCAGGCTACGGCCCTTCTTTTTTGCGCCCGGCATTACGGGGTCGCCTCCTTCGCGTTTTTCCGCGCTTGCGAAGGCGACATTCCGTAATATTTTTTGAAGGAATAACTGAAGTAGCTGGCTTCCCCCATGCCGACTGCCAACGCGATCTCCGCGGTTTTCATGTCGCTGCCCAGCAGCAGGGAAAGCGCCTTGTCCATCCGCAGATCGGTTAAATACTGGTGAAGCGTTTTCTTCGTTTCACGCTTGAACAGGGTGCTGAAGTACGCCCCGCTGATGTGCAGCTGCCCGCACACCTTCTCCACGCTCATATCGCCGCGCATATAATTTTCCTTCAGGTAATCCATCGCCTGCTGCGTCAGCCGCCTGCCGCTTTCCATGCGGCTGTCCCGCACGCGGCGCGTAAGCCCGCGGCACAGGGAGCCCAGCGCCGCTTCGGCGTCGTCCAGCTCCCGGCATTGCAAAATCGCGTCCGGCGATACGCCGTCCTGCCCGGGCCACTCGATTTCCAAATCCCGCGCCGCGCGGATGATGGTCATCAGCACTTCCAGCAGGTAAACCTGATAATCCTGAAAGGAGGCTTTCACCCGGCGAATTTCCTCCAGCAGGGCAAGCACCTGCTTTTCCGCCGCCTCCACATCGCCCATCTTGATCGCGTTGGAAAGCGCGCGCAGCGCCACCTCCTCGGCGGTCAGCAGGCAGGCGCTTCCCGGCTCAAGGTCGGCAATCGCCAGCACCTGGCTTTCGCCCAGCAGCATGGACTGGTCCAGCGCGGACTGCGCCTGTTCCGCCGCATGGTGCAGCTGCCCCAGCTGTTCGCACGGGTTGCTGACGCCGATCGCCAGCGCGCAGTCCAGATAACGCTTCACGGTTTGCCGGGCCGTTTCCAGCAGATCGACAACCATGCAGAACCCCTGCTTTTCTTCCTCGTCCAACAGCAGCAGGGCCGCCACCAGCCCATTGTAGTGGTACACATGGCAGCGCAGGCGGCTTTTCAGCACTTCGCTTACGATGTTGATAACCGCAAAGCGCATCAGTTTCGGGTTTTGCATCAAATCTCCGTCCCTTGCGCCGTTAAAGCTGATGAGCGCCACCGCGTAACGCGGGCTTTGCAGCGGCAGTTCGTACTGCTTTGCGCTCTGCAGCGCGTCCTGCGCGGTGATGCCGCCCGACAGCAGCGAAGTCAGCAGCAGTTCCCGCAGGATGGGCAGGCTCGCGCGGAAATGCGCCTGAAGCGCCTGTACGTTGCTGCGCTGGGCGAAGTTCGCGTCCAGATGGTTTTTCACCCGCCGGAGCACGGCAATAAATTCCTCGGAGGAAATGGGCTTAAAATATAATCCTCGATCTGGATTTGCACGGCCTGCCGCGCATACTCGAACTCGTCGTATCCACTGAGCACGATAAACTGCACCGTCGGCAAAATCGCCCGCATCCGGCGCGCCATTTCCAGCCCGTCCAGAAACGGCATGCGAATATCCGTTACCACCAGATCCGGCGTTACGCTTTCGGCAATCTGCAGCGCTTCCAGTCCGTTTTCCGCAACGCCGACCACCTCGAAGCCCTCTTTGGGCCAGTCGATGATCTCCAGCAGGCCGTCGCGAATTTCCGGCTCGTCGTCAACCAACATCAATCGATACATATTCATTTTACCCCAACGCGTTTATTTATTTAACAATATAACATAGTTCCGGCCAAATTGGTAGTTTGTTTCCAACCCC
>JAQUXV010000088.1 GCA_028692205.1 Eubacteriales bacterium | reverse complement strand
TGTCACGGATCCTTTTAGAGGTAACGCCGCGTTTTCGTTTCGCGCCGGAAACCCAAATCACCAGCAAGCCTTGCGACACCGGGGTTTGAAATCGCATTACAGGGGAAGCGCCTGACTACTTCAATTCATTTTGTTTGAAACGGTTAGGTCGCATTGTTGTTGTCAGAAAAGCGAAAACTTTTTTCTCGTTTTTCCTTTTTATGGAGATATCAGCCGTGCGCCTCCGATCTGGAGGCGCGCGGCTTGCTTTTGCAAGCTTTAGCGTTATTTAACCACCAGCGGAGCTGGTGAGGATGAAAAACTTAAGATACAAGAAACCTCCTTTGCTATACTAGAAGCGGTCTGGCAACCGTAAGAAAGCAAAGGAGGTTTGTCATTTATGACAAATGACAATTGAAGTTATCACATACAAAATGGAGATGTAAATATCACATAGTATTTGCACCCAAGTATAGACGGCAACAGGTGTATGGAAGAATTAAAACAGATATTGGGAAGATACTTCGGCAGCTATGTGAAGCAAAGAAAGTAGAGTATTGGAAGCAGAAGCCTGCCCTGACCATATTCATATGCTGGTGAGTATTCCGCCGCATATCAGTGTATCGCAGTTTATGGGGTATCTGAAAGGGAAGAACTCACTGATGATATTCGACAGACACGCAAACCTGAAATACAAATATGGGAACCGGCACTTCTGGTGCCGAGGATACTACGTGGATACAGTCGGAGCAAATAAGGAAGCTGTCGCGAAATATATGCGTAAACAGCTCGACGAAGATGTAATAGCCGACCAAATCTCCTTCAAGGAGTATATGGACCCGTTTACGGGTAGCGAGGAATCCAAGGCATAGAGAAGGCCGCTTTAGCGGCGGCCTGAGAAAGAAATGCGGTTGTCAGACTATTCAATGCGTCTTGAGACGCAGCCGGTAGGTTCGCCTTGAAGGCGCGGTGCATACCACCGGCTCAGCCGGTGGTTTTGATTTTTCCGTCCGGCGAAAAAACCCGTCAACAAGGAACTTTCGGTTCATACGAAAACCCGGAATACGGACAACCACCCAATGTACCCATCATGCCGTTCAGGCAGCGCGGGTGGTTGAGCCGGCACTTGCGTTAAAACAAAAGACGGCGGGGAGCTTCACGGTATCTGTTGCCCGTGAGTTCCCTGCCGCCCGGCAGTTTACAGTGCGTTTCGGTTTCCCGGGTGGTTCCGGCGGATTGGATCGCTCATGCGCCGATCATCCGGGTCGATCATTGGCGGTTTTTCCCGGCAATCCCCGCGGCGTAATTGAAGGCAAGCATTCGCCCACCGTCAAGCTCAGTCGGTTGCCGCTTCCAGCACATCTTCGGTTGGCGTTTCAGCCCCGGCCGGTGCCGCCGCCAGATCCGGCGTTGTTTCACTGCCGTCTTCCGTATCATCCAAATATTCTTCGTCATCGGTTCCGTTTTCGGTACTGACCAGCACGGTCATCCCCAAACGGATATCGTCGTTGGGCGTAAAGTCAATATAGGCTTTATACGCCACATCGGAGGTGCCGGATGAAGCGCTGACATGCGAGATCATCGATACGGTTCCGGGGCACATGCTATCGTTCGAATCATCGTAATTAAACTCCAGCAGAATCTGATCGCCTTCATGGATATCCGCCAGATCATACTCGTCGATTTCAATCACGACCTGCATCTCGTCCCGCGGGTATACGGTCAGCAGCGTATCCCCCTTGTTGATAGTGCTTCCGGCGGACAGGTTAACCGACGCGATAATGCCGTCCACATCGGAGACAATCTGGTTGCTGGTGGCATACAGCCCGTCCAGCGTGCCGGTAACGGTTTCAAACAACAGCTGTCCTCGGGTAACGGCATCGCCGTCCTTGACGTGCATATACAGGATGCTGCCGCTTCCGCTCACGGCCACTTCGGCGGTGCGGGAAACCGTTCCCCGCCCGATGCGGCTGGTGCTGGCGTAATCCGACGAGCGGTAGAGGTTCACCGTCTCCTCCATCAGCAGTTCGCCCGAAGTGGTTTCCACCGTGTAGGTGGTGCCGCTGGTCGCGGTGATGGTGCCAACGGCGGTGTTGCCGTTGCTGGAATAATAGCTTTCAATATATACGGTCTCGCCGATGTTCACATACTTGTTGTCGCTGTCGCTGTACGCCTTCTGGATATCGGCGGTGATGGTATATTTGCTGTCCGGCTCGATGTAGAGCACCGCGCCCACACGGCTTACCACGTCGTCCACCGCATCCCCGGGCTGCCCGAAAACGCCGGTTACCACGCCGTTGGTGGACGCGTATACTTTGGTAGTCTCCACCTCGGCAATCACATCCCCGACGCTGATCTCATCCCCCTCGCGCAGCCGGAAGGAGCTGACCGTTCCGCCAAACGGAGCCGTTACGCTGACGGACTCGCTGGAAACCACCGTGCCGTCGAACGTTGTTTCCGCCGCCGCGCTGCCCATCAGCACAACGCTCAGCATAAGGCTCAGCGCAGCAAGCAGAATCTTCTTTTTCATCGTGAATCCTCCTTCGTTTTACATGCGTCGCAACGCGTCGATAGGGTTCAGATTGCTGGCTTTCCGTGCCGGCGACCAACCAAACAGGATGCCGACCGCGGCGGAAAAGCCCACGCCAAGCGCAATCGCGCTATAGGAGATTGTAAAGGTTGTCCCCATGATCTGGCACAGGATGGCGGACAGCGCAATGCCCAATACAACCCCCATAATCCCACCGATCATCGACAACAGAAACGCCTCGATTAAAAACTGAATCTGGATCTGCGAGGGTTCCGCGCCGATGGCCTTTTTCAGGCCAATCTCCACGGTACGTTCGGTAACGCTGGTCAGCATCATGTTCATAATGCCGATGCCGCCGACGATCAGGGAGATGGAGGCAATGCCGCCCAGCAGGGCGCTCATCATGGAGAGCATGCTGTCCATGGTTTCCTGTATGCTGTCCATCGTGGTGATTTCGTAGGTATCGTCTTCATAGCTGAACAGCGCGTCCATATAATTGCCGATCGTCGTCTGCACCGCGTCGGAGTAGTCCGCGTCGTCCACATACACAGTAATGGAATTTACCAGCGTTTCGCTGTTCATTTTCAGCACCGTTGTGTACGGCGCATAAATATTGCTTGTGCTACCGGAAACGATATCCGAAATGGATTCGTCGTCCGAATCGTTCAAAACGCCAATCACGGTAAAGCTGAGGTTATTCAAATAAAGGTTCTGGCCTACCGGGTCCACCCCGTAGAAAAACTCATCCACGATATCCGAATCGATCAGGCAGACGCGGGACATATCATCCATGTCAATCTGGTTAAAAGTGCGCCCACGGGCAACCGCGTCGGTCGTGGTGAAATAGTAGGCGTTCTTCCCCGCCAGCGTTATATCGCTTTCATATTCGCTGCCGCGCGCCACGCTGATCGTGGCCGATACGCTGGGCGTTACGCCGGTAATGTGGTCCAGCGCCGTTATCTCATCGAGATTTTCCGACGTAAGGCCCGCCTGCATATCGTTACCGGTTACGGAAACGGTCATCGTGCCCGCGCCCATGGAGGTAAACGAGTCCGAAATCGAGGTGGATACACCCGACACCGTCGTGATCAGCGCAATGACCGCGGTAACGCCGATCATGATGCCCAGAATGGTCAGGAAGGAGCGCAGGCGGTTCTGCGTGATATTGGCGATAGACATCGACACGCTTTCAGTGAACATGTAAAATCCGCCGAACAGCCGATGAAAAAAGTTCTTCACGCAAATGTCGCCTCCTCTACCTCGGTTAATTCCCCATCGATAATATTCACCACGCGCTTGGCATGCCGGGCCACATGCAGGTCATGCGTAATCATGATAATGGTGTGTCCGTCGTTGTTCAACTCCTGAAACAGCTCCATAATCTGCTGGCCGGTCGTCTGATCCAGCGCGCCGGTCGGTTCGTCGGCCAAAAGCAGCGTCGGGTTGGTTACCAACGCGCGCGCAATGGCGACGCGCTGCTGCTGGCCGCCGGAAAGCATATTGGGGCGGTGGTGGATGCGATCCTGCAAGCCCACCTTCACCAGCATTTCCTCGGCGCGGCGGGCGCGCTCCTTGGGCCGCACGCCCGCGTAAATCAGCGGAAGCTCCACGTTCTTCATGGCATCCAGCTTGGGTAGCATCTGCGAGTTCTGGAAAATAAAGCCCACCTCTCGGCTGCGAATCTGCGCCAGCTCTTTTTCATCCAGATCGTCGATTACGCTGTTATGGAGGATATACTCGCCCGTCGTCGCCTTATCCAGACAGCCGATAATGTTCATCAGTGTGGATTTGCCGCTTCCCGAAGGGCCGAGCACCGAGAGGTACTCGCCTTTGTTGATATCCAGATTGATGCCCTTCAGGATCGTTGTTTCGTCGTCCCCCAGCGGATAGGTTTTAATGATATCGCGCATACGGAAGAAGATTTCCTCGTTATCACCCATTCTGCGTCATCCTCTCCTTATGGCATTCCGCCGCCTCCGCCAAAATTGCCGCCTCCGCCCATATTGCCGCCACCCATGTTGCCGCCGCTGAAATTGCCGCCGCTGGGCATTCCGCCGCTGCTGGTGGTGCTTTGTGTGGAACTGCCCGTAAGGGAGGAGAACAGGCTCGCAAGGCCGCTGCCGCTGGAAGCGCTGGACTCGACCTCCGTATAAACGGTATCGCCCTCGCTGAGGCCGCTTGTAATCTCCACATAATTGTCGTTATCCACGCCCAGTTCCACCTGCACCTGCTCCATATCGCCATCCTCGTTCTTCATCAGGACGAAGGCGCTATTGTCGCCGGTAAAACTCAGCGCGTCGCGGTTCAGGATGATGACGTCGTCGGCTTCATCCTCCGGAATGGTCACGGTTACCTGCATACCGGGCAGAACGTTCTCCGTACCGGAGAACTCCGCCGTAACGGTGTAGTAGGCCGTGGAATTGCCGCCGGACGAAATGCGGTTGATATGGGATATCGTGCTGTCAAACGTCTGGTCCAGCGCCGTAACCGATATTTCGCACGCCTCGCCGACAGCCAGATCGGTTACGGAATACTCATCCACCCGCACGGATACCTGAAGATTGCTGAAATCAACAATCTGGATCAGGCTCGCGTTGGCGCTGATCTCGTCGCCTTCCTCCACGGAGATCTCGTTCACTTCACCGTCGAAATCCGCCTTGAACACTTCGCCGTCGGAAAGGCGCATCAGCTTATCGCCCAGCGCTACGGATTCGCCTTCCGACACATAAATCTTCCGCACGGTCGCGGCCGATCCGGAGGTCATGGTTTCGCTGTTGACCACGCTGATCGTTCCGCTGAAGCTCATCGAGTTAGAAATGGAGCCGCGTGTCGCCGTGTAGCTGTCGTACGTCGTGGTTGCGCTTGCGGTAAGGTCCGGCAGTACAAACAGGTAGAACGCGCCTGCCAGCAACGCCAGAAAGATCAGCCAGCCGATCAGCTTCTTAATCCTTTTAGCGCGCTTCTTTTTCTTGATTTTCTGGTTCTTCTCCGCTTCGGTCATTCCGCTTCACCTCATCCCTGCCGGTCCGCGAACACGGTTGTGTCCTCTTGCCCAAAGGGCCGGTCAAGCATTTCCATTGTGCCGTTATAAAGATCGTAGTAATACAGCTCGCTGGTTTCGTCGTTGGTTATCTCATAGGTTTCTCCGTCTACGCTTACCTGTACTTTCAGGTCGTCGCCATCCATCCGGATGGTGTAAACGAAGTCTTTGCTGGCAATTCCCGCCGCACGATACAGGTTGTACCGGATGCCCGCCGTGAAACCCGCGGTAGAGAGCGCCGTCGCCTGCTCGCCTGTGGAGAGCACCAGGTAGTCGATGCCGCTGGCCGCCAGCTTTTTATAGACCGAGCCGTCAAACGTCCAGCTGTAGGCGTAACCCCCATCTTCCGTTTGCTCCGCATCGGCGTCGCTCGCGGTCAGGATGAGAGTATCGACCGCCTCATCCCCGTCCGCCGCGTCGGTCAGCTCCGTTCCGTCGCCGTTCCAATCGGTGAAGCTTGCGTTGAAGGAAGCAGCTTCTTCGTCCGTATTCGGCGTATTGCCCCATGCCCGCCTGAGGCTGAGCCCCAGCGCCTGATCGCCGATGGTCAAAGTATCCATCGCGCCGGTTTCCACCACCAAATTTACGCCGTTATACGGGGTAACGGTGGTGTAGGTGGAAGCGGAGTAATAAACCGTGCGTGTGGTGCCGCCGCCGGAGGAGCCGCCGGAGTAATCGCCATCGTACGAGCCGTCGTCCGAATTATCAGTCAGGGTAATCGGCTCGCCCCATACGGCGATGTTACCTACATTATCCTTTACGCCCAACGTTTTTTCAGGAATAATACCCGCAGAATTGTAGGTAAACGAGCACCAGTAAACGTTTTGTCCGAACTCGCTCAGGCTGTATTCCCAGATGGGCCAGGGCACGCTCGCATCCAGCGTAACATTCATTTCCGTTGTGCTAAGCCCGCTTGCCGCATCAACCGAATACAGGTAGACCGTATTGTCTTCCCCAGTTTTACAGAGCAGCACGGGAGCCTGATTGTCGTACATCAGTGAGTAGGAAACCGTTTGTTGATTACTATCACTATCGGCTCCGACAACTTTGAACGTTACATTATAGGCGCTTCCATCCGTAAGGGTCAGCTTCATGTCGTCGGCCAATTTTTTCAAGCTGTCTTTTTTGTTTATAAGGGCGACGTAATCCGATCCGTTGATGGATATCTGGTATGTGTAGGTGTTGTTCTCAACTATATCGGTAATAGAAATCGAAATCGCGCCCGTTCCGCTTACCCATGTATTATCCGCAGCGGTAATATCGCCAATTTTCACCGAGTCGATGCTAATCGTCGCCTCGGTCGTCGAGTCCGGCGCATCATATTCGCTGTCGTCCAACTGCATGCCGACCCAAACATAGGTCGCCTCTTCGGCCAGCGCCGCAATTGTCAGCGGGGCGACACCCGCCAGCAGGCACAGTGTCAAAAGCCACGCAAGCACTCGCTTTTTCATGGTGTTCATCACTCCTTGTTCGGGTCATTCGCAGAAACAATCACACAGTGGTCGGTGCCAAACACATCCGGATCCGGCTGCAGATTGATGGAGTTCAGTTTGGACGAATCATTCAGGGTGATTACCTGCGAAGTCAGCAGGTAGATGGTTGAACCGCTTTCCGCTTTATCCAGCAGCGTTTGCAGCGTTCCATAAACTTTTTCACCATTCAACGTCATCCACGCTTCACTCGCGGTAGCCGACTGTGTAAAGTCAAGCTGTACGCTGTAGACTTTGGAACTGTCCACCATGTTCCCGTCGGCATCCAGCAGATAGAACACAAACGAATAGCTGCCTTCAGCCGCGGCGGTATAGGCGTCGCCCTCCAGCGGGGTCACATCCCCACCGTTCACAGCGATTGCATAGGCGTAGCCGCTTCCCTGAACCGCGCCGGAAAGTTCAAAGAATGGCGTGGCGTCCGACAGAGTATTTTCAACGTAATTATAAGCGCGTACCGTCAGCTCCGGCACGGCGACGGGTGTTTCGGTGGCGGCCGCTTCCACCAGATCGGCTTCCGTCAGGGTCGGCACCTCGGTCGCGGTGGGTTCCGGCGTCACAGTCGGTTCCGCCGTTATTTCAGGCGTATCGGTTACGGTTGGCTCGTCGGTGGCCGTCGTCTCATCGGTGGCGACAGGCGTTTCGGTTATAACCGGTTCGTCGGTAGTGGTGGGCGTATCGGTGGCTTGCGGCTCCACAGTCGGCTCCGCTGATACGGAAGGTTCGTCTGTCGCTTCCGGCTCTATGGATGCGGTGGGTTCATCGGTGGCGGCAGGTTCATCCGTTGCCTCAGGCTCAACCGTCGCATCGGGCTCTTCCGTTGCAACAGGCTCTTCCGTTGCGGCGGGTTCGCCGGTCGCTTCCGTTTCCGCGGCGGCCTGCGTGCCATACGTTACCGAAAAGGGCATGGAGCGCGCCGCCAGCGCGCCGGTGGTGTTCAGTACGGCAAAACGGTACTCACCCGTCTCGGTGGGCGCATAGGTGTTTCCGCTGATCGCCACAGGTTCGCCGTCGTTAAAAATGGTGGCGAAGGTCATCCCGTCGGTCAGGTCGGGGTAAGCCGTCAGGGTGAAGGTAGGCATGCAGGGCGCATCCGCCGTGTAGCCTTCGGGTTGCACCATAATTTCGGTTTCCAGCACATCGTCGTCATCGCTCAGCTGCACTTCGTCGCCCAGCGCATCGGAAGTACTGGGAATATCCTCCGCCTTGCCGACCCAAATGTACAGGGTATTGTCCCGCATGTCGCCGTTGCGGCTGATGGCGGAAATAACGATCGTCTTCCCCTTGCAGAAGTCCTCGCCAAGCGCGTCCGTATCGATCCCGAAGCCTACGCCGCCAAGCTCGTTAGCGCTGTAGCCGGTCAGCTCGATTACCGAAGTCGTGCAAATATAAACCGCTTCGTTGTTCAAAATCGCGATCGGCAGCAAATCATCCAGCTTGCCGTAACGGCGGTGCGCGCCTTCCGCAATCCATACGGGGCCGGAACCGACATCCGGCTCCGCCGTGGCAGCCGGCTTAGGCGTCGCCGTAGCCGCAGGTTTCGCGGTAGCCGTCGGGGCCACGGTCGTATCAGGGTCCACGGTTGCGTCCGGATCAACCGTCGCGTCCGGGCTAAGCGCGCCATCGGGCTCCGATACGGCCGTTGCTTCGGCTTTCTGTACTGCCGTCACTGGTACGGCGGTAGGTGCCGCCGTCGCCTGCGCCGCGTTTGATTCCTCAATCTCATCCACCTGCGCGACCAGAATGGACAACGATTCCGCCGACGCCCCTGCGGCGCCGTTAAAAGCGAACAAAGTAACCGTCATGCAAAGCGTAAGTGTGTATGCAATGACTTTTCTCATACCCGGTACCCCCGATCATTCATCAATCGTCGTTATCGTAACGCTCATTCCCAGCCGGACGG
>JAQUXV010000087.1:2998-8950 GCA_028692205.1 Eubacteriales bacterium | reverse complement strand
CGCTGAGGCCTTCTTTGGCAATCGCGGTGTTATACTCGATTTGCCGGTCAAGCACCTCGGCCACATCGCCGGTATCGCAGGTGCGGGCAAAGTCGAAAATGCCTTCGATGGTCAGCAGTTCTTCATCTGGATCGACGGCGCAGTTTTCCTCACACAGGTCACTGCACTGCTGTACTTGGCCGTCCAATTCCACCTCCGCCACATTGGTGTGGCGGTCGGCGATGC
This sequence comes from Eubacteriales bacterium, assembly GCA_028692205.1. Next base: position 8,725 of record JAQUXV010000087.1, on the reverse strand, counting down.
GGGTAACCGCCGTATGCCCGCATCCGGTGGCGCGCACCAGAATATCGAATACGCGCGCGTCGGGCTTCAGGCCGACGGTGATATGCTTTTCCTGCAGGTACCGGTCGATTTCGGCATGCTGCTCGTCGGTTACGGCGGCGATCACCTGCAGTTCCTTTTGCGCGTCGCCCGCGATAATGCCTGCGGCGCAGGCCGCATCGATGCCCTTTTTGCCGTTGGTATTTGGCACGGTTACCGATTTTGCGTTTTTCAGGATATTGCCGCTCACCAGCACTTCCACCGTTTCGGGCAGGCAGCCCAATGTATGGCGGCAGATGGCGGACGCATAGGCGATGGCGATCGGCTCGGTGCAGCCCATGGCAGGCCGCAGGTGCTTGCGCAGCACGGCCACATACGCGGCATAGCGCGGATCATTCTTTTGCATGGCATTACCCTTTCACGGCTCCAGCCGTAAGGCCCGATTTTTGAAAGCTTTGCAGCAGCAGGTACAGCAGTATACTGGGTACGATCACAATCGTCGTGCCGGACAGCACCACCTGCCACGGCGTTGAAAGACCGTCGCTGGTCGGCAGCATGGATACGGAAACCATCAGTGTGTACATGCTGCTCTTGCGCAGGAACAGCAGCGGCCAGAAAAAATCGTTCCAGCGCGCGATCACCGTAAGGCTGGCCCACGAAGCCAGCGCCGGTTTGATGATCGGCAGGATGATGCGCAGGAAGATGCCGGGGTCGCTGCAGCCGTCGATCCTCGACGCTTCCACAATCTCGTCCGGCACATCGGTAATATACTGGCGCATGTAGAAGATGCCGACGGCCGTCGCGATGCGCGGCAGGATGAGCGACCACAGCGAGTTGATCAGTCCCACCTTGCGCATGATGATGAACAGCGGAATCGACCCGGCTTCCGGAGCGATCATCATCGTTGCGATTACGAAATAGAACAGCGCTTCCCGCGCGGGAAACTTATATTTCGCAAAGGCGAACCCGGCCAGCGCGCAGAAGAACAGCGTGGTTACCGTGCCGATGATAGTGGAAAACAGGCTGTTGTACAGGTTATCCCACAAGGGAATCAGCTGCATCAGGCGCTCGTAGTTGGCGAAGGTCGGCGCGTCGATATGCAGCGCGTTAAACCCCGAAATGCTTTCGCCGACCGTTTTGAAGGAAATCGCACACATCCACAGCACGGGGAACAGACAAGTAACCACCATAACCAGCATGATTAGATAGACCAAGAGCTTAAGCGATGTTTTCCTCGTTTTCACAGCATCCCTCTCCCCTCTGGTCACAGTTCGCCCTGGCTGCGGCGGACTTTGAACTGCACGACGGAAATAAACAGCAGTATCGCAATCAGCACCACGCCGAGCGCGGAGGCATACCCCATCTTGAACGTGGAGAATGCCGAGGTATACAGCAACTGGAACAGCGACATATTGGACGAACCCGGTCCCGCCAGCACATAGGATTCGTTGAAAATCTTCCACGAATCCACCGTCACCGTTACGAAGCAGAAGAACAGGATGTTCCCCAACATCGGCAGCGTGATTTTGAAATACTGTTGCATCCCGTTGGCGCCGTCCACCGTAGCGGCCTCGTAGTACTCCGCCGGTATGTTCAGCAGGCCCGAAAGCACGATCAGGGTATACCAGGGCGTCAGCCGCCATATGTGCAGGATCACCACGGGAACCCGATCCCATTGGCTGGAGGTGAGCCATGCGATGCGGCTTCCGCCCAGCGAAACGATGATCTCGTTGATCAGCCCCGCGTTTTCCTCAAACAGCATCTTAAAAATCAACCCCATGGCCACCGAGGCGCACACATAGGGCAGGAACGTAACGGTTTTGAAAAAACGTTTCTGACCCAGAATCTTGCTGTTCAGCAGTCCCGCGGTCAGCAGTGCGAAAGCGATCACGCCAATCGCCGTAAGCACCCAATAGAGAAACGTGTTGCGCAGAGAATCGGTAAACATGTAATCCCGGGCCATCATCGCGTAGTTTCGCAGCCCGACCCATTTTAGCGCCCGCAGCCCGTCCCACTCGGCGAAACTGATGACGATCGTCCACACCAGCGGAATCAGCTGGAAAACAAAGAACAGGATAAAATAAGGGCTGATAAACAGGTAAGGCCAGCGGAATTTATGCAGGGTTTTCCACATCGCCATTCCTCCAGTAGCATTATCACATAGCAGCGGGCGCGGGGTGTAACCCCCGCGTCCGCGACTGTAAAGAACCGTTCAGGTCAGGGGATTTCCACCGTGCCGATGCGGGCTTTCAATTCGCTGTCCATGTTGGCAATTGCCTGATCCATGGTCTGCTCTCCGGCCACATATTTCTCGATCTCGGCGGAAATAATGCTGTCGGCTTCGCTGTCCTTGGCGGTAACCGTCATGTTCTGGGAGGGGTTGTTCAGCGCCGCGCCTTCCGCCGCACGGAAAGACGTGTCGCCGTAGAAAGAGGACGTTTCCTGCCAGAAGGGATCTTCCAGCATGGCTTTGTTGACGGGGTTGGCGTACGCGCCGCCGATTTCCACCATGTTGCTGACCCACGCTTTGCGGTTGTCATTATCGGTATGGAAATCATACCACATCTTCTCCAGCAGCCCGGCATACTCGTTGGTGCCGTTGTCCACCAGACAGAAGAGGTTGGATACGGGAGCGCCGTTGGTGCCGATCTCGTCGAACACGGGGGCGTTGATGGCGCGCCACTGGCCGGCCGTCTTGGTGAGGTTGGCGCGGAGGAACTCATCCCAGAAAGCGCCCATGTAGAACGTGGCGATTTTTCCATCGTCGGTCGCTTCATAAAGCGGGGGCGACATCATGGTCGTCTTATACAGCAGGCCCTCGCTGTTCAGCGTATCCAGATAGCCCAACGCAAGCTTGGCGCCTTCGTCGGAGCCGATAACGACATTGCCGTTCTCATCCCAGATATTGGCGTTCGCCTGAGGCATCAGGCCGCGGCGGCCCCAGTAGCGCCAGGTGTAGGTGGTCGGGTCGATGTAGGAAAGGTACACTTCGCCGTTGGATTTTTCCTTCAGCTGGCGGCCGGCTTCCAGATAGCCGCTCATCGTGGAAAGCAGGGACACATCGATACCGTACTGTTCGAAGATGTTGGCATTGTAATACAGCATCTGCGGACGCACGGCCTCGGGCAGGCCGTATACCTTGCCCTGAATGGTGCCGTCATTGGCGGCTCCGGCCACAAACAGGTCGGCCAGCGGGGCATAGAAATCCGTCTCGTCCAGCAGCAGCCCGGCGCTCGCCAGATCCACCACGCCTACGGCATCCAGGTAAATGGCGTCGGGCATATCTTCATACGCGCCGGCAAGATAGTCCATGGAGATCTTCTGGCGGCCTGCGGCCATATTCTCAATCTGCACAAACTCAATCGTCACATTCGGGGCGATATCACGGTTGCGCTCAATCCATTCGTCGAAATACATTTGCAAAAACTGGGGCTGACCGGTGCAGTAAATCGATACGGTTCCATCGGGGTAGACCGTCTGTTCCTCAGCAATCGCGGGAACGGACGCCGCCAGGCAAAGCGCCATGACCAGCGTAAGAAGCAGGGAGACCAATCGTTTCATGGTTATTACCTCCATTGATTATTTGATAACAGCCGCGTGCACTGCGGTTGCTATGCGCTGATAGGGAATCTCGGTCGGCAGGGTGCAATCCGCACCCAGGATCAGCCCGTTGCCGTTAAAATCGGTAATGATCTTGCGAACCGCCGCCTGTAGTTCGGCTTCCGTGCCGTCCACCAGAACGCCGCTGCGGTTGGCCAGGCCGCCCATGATCGTTTTGTTGGGGAACAGTTTGCGGCCCGCTTCCATCGATAACGGAGCCTCGTAAATGCCCCAGTTGACCACATCGCAATGGGCGGCGTAGTTGCGGTAGCGCTCCATGTTCAGGTTTTCCTTGCAAATGTGCAAAAACACGTCTCCGCCCGCCGCCCGCGCCGCATCCATAATGCGCAGGTCAAACGGTTCCATGCATTCTGCAAATTCCTCGTCCGTATAAAAGTGCTTTTCGCCGCCAAGCGCCGCGTAGTAGATGCCGGTGCATCCGGCCTCGATGCTGGCCGCAGCCAAATCGCACATCGCGTCCGCAATGCGGTCGAACGCGTCCAGCACCGTCCGTTTGTCGGCGCGGAAAGTATCCACCATCATCTTGCGCACCGGTACATAGCCGTACCGCGCCTCCAGCGGGTGAATCGCGCTGGCGCAGATGCCGTGGATAGTCGCAAGCGAATAGGTATTGTCGCCCGCGCCCTCCAAGATACGGCCGATCAGCTCCAGCTGCGCCTGCATAAAAGGCGAATGACGGGTATACGACGGAACCTTGTTCCAATCGGCGGGGCCGTTTAGCTCCCCAATCGGCGGAACCATGTTCTCGTTCATGATCTTCAGCGCATCGCAATCCGTTTGACGGTAAAAATCCAGATGCGCTTTTACCGCCGCGTCGCCCCGGGCCACTTCACTGGGAAAATGCAGCGTAAAGCATGCGGGTACGTGGTCCACGGGTTTCATCGCGATGGCAGCCTTAACTCGTTCCTTCTTGTTCATGGGTTGAGCACGTCCTTTTATCAAATAATCTGCCGCATGTCCTGCTTCAGCGTTTCCATCGCCGCCTGATAATCCCGGCGCGTGATCGCGTTTACAATCGCATCGTGCAGGTCGGCTTCGCCCTGCGGAATACCGCGCGTATGCAGGTAATACTGCGCCGCGGCACGCGCGCAGCTTTTCAGCACATGTTCCAGCGAAGAAAGCAGGTATTCATTCTCAGCAAAGCTTGCCAGCAGCATGTGAAACCGGATGTTCCGCATCCAGTTTTCGTGAATGCTGGTGTCTTTCAGTTCCGTCTCTTTGGACTGCCGCAAGTGCATGGTAAGCTGCGTTATCTGCTCTTCCCGCATCTGCGGCCACGCCTTTTCCAGCATAAACGGCTCCAGCGCGAAACGCGCTTCCGTAAGCTTTTGCACCTGATCGGGAGTAATTTGAAGCACTTTGTAGCCCAGCCTTGGAATCGACTGGATTACATTTTCTTCGCACAGCAAAATCAACGCGCCGCGAACAGGCGATTTGCTGACGCCAAGTTCTTCCACCAACACGTTTTCGGTTAGAATATCGTTATTGGTGATGCTTCCGTTAATAATCCCGTCGTAAACAAAGTCGTAAACCTTGCCGGTCAGGGGTTTTTCCGTTCGTTTCAGAAGGATCCCCTCCTTTGATGTTTATCTAATATTCTTTACTGATATTATCACAAGAGCATATTAACATATTCCCACTTTCCCTGTCAATGTTCAGCCGAAAATTTTTCGTTGTATGTAGGAAATTGCTTTACGGATATCGCGATCAAAACAGGCGATTCACGCGGGTTGCGCCGCGAAGCATCGGTATAGCTGCTTATCGCACAACAGCAAATCGGCTTTCATTGGAGTGATTTTACGAAGCCCCAGGCAGCTCCGATACAGCATCGGAGCTTTTGTTTAATGCAGGCACTAAAAACCAGCTGTACAAAACGGGGCCGGTAAGCGAGCGTTCCCGGGGCAGGCATGGCAAGCGCACGTTTACTCATAGTCGGCAAAACGTCTTCCAGTACCAGCAAACGCAAGCAACATAAGCATTTTCACCTTTTGTTCTCGCGTGTTCCCCTTGTGTACCCGCTGAACCGGTGCTAAAATTTTAGTTTATAGAAAACCGCCGTTGCGTTTCTATCGGCGGGCAGGGAGGCTA
>JAQUXV010000087.1:0-2898 GCA_028692205.1 Eubacteriales bacterium | reverse complement strand
CGCAAGCAACATAAGCATTTTCACCTTTTGTTCTCGCGTGTTCCCCTTGTGTACCCGCTGAACCGGTGCTAAAATTTTAGTTTATAGAAAACCGCCGTTGCGTTTCTATCGGCGGGCAGGGAGGCTAAGACGTGTTCATTCGGATTACTAAGAAAGTCTTCAAAGATCTTGCCATTTACATGATTTTTTTGGGAGTACTGGTAGGGATCGCGTTCCCGTTTTTTATCCGTATCTTTGGTGTTCCCGGTACAATAGCGTTTCAGCCCATGTTTTTCGTCGGTTGTATTGCTGCGGGCATCCTGCTGGCAACCCTGAACATCGGCCTTGCCCGGAAAGTGGTCGGCAGCAGGATTCGGGAATTATGCGAGCAGATGAAACATGTAGAAGGCATACTCTCCAATCGGAAGCCGGAAGACACCTGCGAACAATGCACTCCCGAAGCCTGCTGTATCAAAGTTGATTCCGACGACGAGCTTGGCGACAGCGCGTTATCCTTCAACCGTTTAATTCACACTCTGTCCGATGTGCTCAACGAGCAGAGGGATTTACAGGCGTTTTCTGAAATGCTGACTTCCAATCTTGAGTTGGACGTGCTCGCCAACAAAACGCTGCATTATATGATCGATGCCACGCAAGCCTGCGGCGGCGCAATCCTCCAGGAGCACGGAGGCGAATTGAGCGTTGTGGCTTCCTACGCTGTCGACCAGTCAAAAAGCACATTCGCTAATTCCATCTTTCGTTATACGGTTGAAAAGCAGGAGCGCCAATTGATTTGCCTTCCTGAGGATATCGTTCTGGAGGGTGTTTTAACGCAGTATCGCCCCAGGGAGCTGGTTATCGAACCCATCATATACAAACAAGTCGTGGTCGGCGTTGTTCTTCTGGCCGGAGTAACGTCCTTTTCAATCCGCGCATTGAAGAAGCTGTCCCTCTACGGCCCGATTCTTTCCATGTCGTTCAATAACGCGATCACCCATCAGCAGATGCAGCAACTGGCTGCTCTGGACGCTTTAACGGGTATTTACAATCGAAGGTTCGGCTACAGCCGCCTTCAGGAGGAGTTCAGCCGTTCTGTCCGCACCAAATCAGCTTTTTCCCTCATTATGCTCGACATCGACCATTTCAAAGCGGTCAACGATACCTATGGGCATATGGTTGGCGATAAGCTGATCGTACTGATTACCAAAAACATTACAAGCGCGATTCGTGAGGGTGATGTAACCATCCGTTACGGGGGCGAGGAATTTCTGTGTCTGCTTCCGGGCGCAAGCCAGCAGGATGCAAATTTCGTTGCCGAAAGAATCCGGGTGATGGTGAAAGATACCATTCTGAAAAGCGACGATCACGAGATTCGCGTCACCGTCAGCCTGGGCACAGCCACCTACCCCGGGAAGGATATCAGCAACATTCAACAGTTTATCAACCTCGCGGATGAGGCTATGTACAGCGCCAAACGGAGCGGACGCAACCGGGTGGTTTCCGTATAACTGGTTTCTCTGCAACAAGGTGGCATCGGCTGCCGCTGTTTTCCCAAGCAGCAGCGTGCAAAACCGTGGTTCTCTCTGCCTGCAGTGATGGCCGCCCGTGACCGGTACCGCTCGATTCAGTAAAGGAGCATTGGAATCACTCCTCCGCCGGATTTTGAATGCCCGAAACAGAAACACTACAGGCCAGACCGCATAATTCTTCGCGGCTTGGCCTGTAGTGTTTCTGTTTTAATTCTTTTTAGTTGCACATACCATTCCGGTCTGTGGCGGTCACCCGATTGAGTGTGATGTTTCTCGTCTTTCGGATAGGTTCTTTCCACACACGGGCGCTTCAACCGAAGCGCTCTGAAAGCGCGATCCTGCCGTTTCAGAAAGCGTTCATGCCGATGAGGAACATAGTCCAAAATCGGCCTTCCGGGTTATTCAGGCATTACACACGCAATACCATCCAATTCCCTATGCATTTGGCATGAATACAGCGTCAATTAGAAAATCAACTCGTTTGCGGCGTTCTTTGCCTCACGGCGCAGCATCGCCCACTCATCCTCAGACATCGGTTCGGTAAAGCACTCGTCCGCATGTGCCAGCATAAAGGAGAAATGCTCAAAGTTTCCGGGCGGCACCAGCGTCTGCGCGCCTTTGAGCACCGCATATTTCATGGCCGCTACACCCAGCGCCTCGTTGCCCCAGATCGGCTTGCACCACGATTTGGGATAAACATGTTCCTCGCCTTCCCGCCATTTGCGGGTTACCAGCGCCTTCATGCCCAAAAAACCGATTCCCCGCTCCTGCACCGCTTTCGAAATCCGGTCTCCCCAACCGCGCTCAATGCCCAGCGCCCAGTTAAGCGGAAAAAGCACCGAATCGAAATCGAACATGGAAAGCGCCCGCAGCGCGACATCCTCGTTATGGGCGGAAAACCCGATGTTGCGAATCATGCCGTCCCGTTTTGCCTTCAGCACCGTTTCCATTGCGCCGCCGGGGCCAAAAGCCCGGTCGATATCCGCATCCGTCGTCAGCGCGTGAAGCTGGTAAACGTCAAAATGATCGGTTTTCAGCTTTCGCAGGGAATCCTCCAGCTTTTCCCGCGCGCCCTTCGCGCTCCGTTCCTCGGTTTTGCAGGCCAGATATACATCCTTACGGTAGGGGACCAACGCCGGGCCCAACCGATCTTCCGCATTCCCATAGGTGGGCGCGACATCAAAATAATTAACACCCTTCTCAATCGCTTCGGCAACATACCGGTTGGCCTGTTCCTGCGTTTCGTCCATGTTGATAATCCCACCGAACACAACGGCGGAAACATTGATGCCGGTTTTCCCTAATGAATGGTATAGCATACGTCCACCTCCTGATAGGTATAGTATACCCTATCTGCCGGTTCTGAACCACAGGGAGTGAAAAACGGCCC
>JAQUXV010000086.1 GCA_028692205.1 Eubacteriales bacterium | reverse complement strand
TGTTGTCGCTTGCCTTTGCATTCGCTGCCTCCTGCCGATGATACGAATGGATCGTGAACCGACCGGTGTTGCCATGGAATGGATTTCGAGTTTCCTTAACACTTTTGTAATTATTTATATTGTATCATACCGCAAAACGAATGTCTATATCGATGTAACCGGGATATTTACTTTGTTTACAGGTGTAACGCGCATTTCCTGTATTTCTTCCGTATTCCCTGTTTGGGTACAAATTTGCGGGTAAGTCCTGAGGAACCCAATAGCGTTCATTCTTATCATCTTCCTGTTTATTCGGTGTCCGGCGGGATGAAAATTATAAGCAAGTTTTGAGGTCAAATTCAGTATTCAGAATGGATTCTCCACTCTTCGTGCTTTGATTGACTTTATTCTACTTTCTTCGAAGCGTTTCATCTCCGACAGAGTTACACGCTTCCGCCGTTGTGTTAAATCCGTTTTTTAGGGATTTGCGAAAAAATGACAGCGTTCACGGATACGCTTCGCGAGCCATAATATAGCAGCACAATCAGACAGAGCCGTAAACAAATTGACGCTTTTCAGCAAACCGGCGCGCCGCATCATGCTGCGGCGCGCCGGTACACAGGTAATTTATGCCTTCTTTGGGGACGTTTCCGACTTCGTTTCTTTCACGGCTTCATCGTCCTCTTCGCCGTTCATCCGCCGGTATTCCTTAATGGCGGCTCGTGCCAGTTCGTCGCAGCGGTTGTTTTGCGGATGGTCGGCGTGCCCTTTCACCTTATGGAAGGTGACGTTATGCTTTTTCGCCCGTATAATCTGCAGCAGCAGTTTCCACAAATCGCTGTTTTCAACCGGCTTCTTTTCACTGGTCAACCAGCCGTTTTTCTGCCAGTTATCAATCCAGTGCTGGTTGAAAGCGTTGATGGTATAGGCGGAATCGGAATACACATCCACATTGCAGGGTTCTTTCAGCGCGCCCAGCCCGCTGATAACCGCGAATATTTCCATGCGGTTATTGGTGGTGCCGGACATATGGCCGGACAGTTCCTTGGTTTTTCCGTTATAATCCAGTATCGCTGCCCAGCCGCCCGGCCCCGGGTTGCCGGAACAGGCCCCGTCCGTGTATATTTGCACACTTTTGCGAGTGCTATCGCTCGTTTGCGTCATCTCATCTTCCTCAGGCTTTCCTGCCGGAATCCGACGCCATGGCGCGGCTCTTTTCGGCGCAAACGACCATCGCATCAATGACCGCGCTGCGGAAACCATCCCGCTCCAGCGAAGCAACCGCGTCTATGGTTGTTCCGCCGGGCGAACACACCATGTCCTTCAGCTTCGCCGGGTGTTCGTTCGTCTCCAGCACCATTTTAGCGGAGCCAAGCACCGCCTGCGCCGCCGCGCGGTACGCCAGGTTCCGGGGAATGCCAAGCTGTACCGCCGCATCCGCCATCGCTTCAATAAAGATGAACACATAGGCGGGGCTGCTGCCTGTAAGGGCCACGATGGCATCGAACAGCCGCTCCGGCAGCACCGCCACTTCGCCCAGCGTTTGGAACAAATTCTTCGCCCACGTGAACGTCTCTTCTGAAAGCGTGGTTTGCTCACACAGCGCGGTGAAGCCCTCCCCGACCATCGCGGGTGTGTTTGGCATTACGCGCAGTACGTGTGCGCCGCTTTCCGCGTTCAGAATTTCGGTAAGCATCGCAAACGTCCAGCCTGCCGCAATCGAAATGAAATTCTTGCCTTTCGCAAATGGGCGCGCTTTTATGAGCACGTCTTTCAGATATACGGGTTTCACAGCCAACAGAACGCAATCAACCGAGGAGATCAGTTCTTCTTCCGATTTTGCAATATAAACGGGCTGCCCTGCGGCGAACCGCTCACTTTGTTCCCGGTTCACATCGTATACGGCGATTTCCTCCGGTGGCAGAAAGCGGCTTTCCAGTACGCCTTTCAGGATCGCCGTACCCATATTGCCTGCTCCGATAAAGCCCAGTTTCATCGTGCGCGCCTCCTCGTTGTTACTTTGCCCGCAGGTTGTTACCGCGGCTGATTAGGCTTCGCCCTTTTCTTTCTTCGTTTCGGGTTTGATTTCGGGCTTTTCTGCCGGTTCCGCTTTTTCCTCCGGCTTAACAGCAGGTTCCGCTGCCTTTGCGGGCTCGGCTGCCTTCGCTTCGGCTTCAGGTTTCGGCTGCACTTTCGGCGCTTCCTTTTTCGCCTCGGCGCTCTGCACAACGACGGGCTTCGGGATGGCCGCTACCTCTTCGGAGGTGCCAACCTTGGCGTTTGCATCACGCACATGTTCGCGAACCGGCAAAGTGATCGCCTTCTTGGGGCACTTGGGCACGCACTGGCCGCAGCCTGTGCAGGCTTCATTGATTTCATGCACGCTCTTGCGCTCGCCGGAAATCGCCTCAAATTGACAGATTTTTTTGCAAATGCCGCAGCCAATGCAGAGGTCGCGGTCGATCAGCGCGATGCGGCGATTGTCGAAATCGCCCCACATGGCCTCCGTCGGGCAAACCTCGGCGCACATCATGCAACCGGTACACTTGTCGCGATCAATTATGGGCAGATGGTTCTTCATGGTAATCGCGTCAAACTTGCAGGCATCCATACAAAGCTCGCAGCCCACGCAGCCGATTTTACAGTTGTCGCTTACCAGCACGCCCTCTTCTGCCGCGCGGCACAGCACGCGTACCGGAAGGGTGACCGGCTGCAAATCCAACACCTTTTTCGGGCAGGCAGCCACACACGCGCCGCAGCCGGTACACTTATCCGTGTCCACTTTGGCGATCTTGGAGTATTCGTCAATATGAATGGCGTCGAACTTACAGGCGCGCACACAGGTGCCCAGCCCCAAACAAGCATACTGGCAGGCGCGGTTGCCTTCGTTTACCAGCGTCGCGGCCACACAGTCCTGAATGCCGTGGTAGATGAACTTTGTTTTGCAGCGGTCAATGGTACCCTGGCAGACGACGGTCGCCACCTTGCGGGTTTCCTCTGCTCCCGCATCCGCGCCGATAATCGCCGCCACCCGTTTGGCAACGTCGATCCCGCCTACGGGGCAGGCATTGGCGGGCGCCTTTCCCGCAGCGATGGCATCCGCCAGCGCGTCGCAGCCCGCAAACCCGCATCCGCCGCAGTTCGCGCCCGGAAGCGCTTCACGAATCTGATCCCGTTTAGGGTCGGAAGGCACGGAAAAAGCCTTATTCACAAGCGTCAGCAGCAAGCCGAAAATCAGTGCGACAGCCGCCAGAACGCCCGTCCCGATTAAAATACCGGTCATTTCGTTACGCCCTCCTTCAGTGGATCATTCCGGAAAAGCCCTGAAAAGCGATGGACATCAGCCCCGCGGCGATCAGCGCGCCGGGGAACCCATCCATCCATTTCGGCAGGTTGCTGACGGCCATACGTTCACGGATCGCCGCAAACGCCACAATCGCAAGTGTGAAGCCCAGCGCGCCGGCTGTGCCGTTGACCACAGACTGAATAAGGTTGTAGCCGCCCTCCACGGCGGTGGTGTTGTTAATTGCAACGCCGAGCACCGCGCAGTTGGTGGTAATCAGCGGCAGATACACGCCCAGCGCCTGATACAGCGACCGGCTGATCTTCTTCAGTACGATTTCCACCGTCTGCACCAGCACCGCGATAATCAGGATGAACGCGATAGTTTGCATGTATTCCAGGTTCAACGGAATCAGCAGATAGTGCTGCACAACATACGTGAACAGGGACGCGATCGCCATAACAAACGTAACGGCCATGCCCATGCCCAGCGCTGTTTCCGTTTTTTTAGATACGCCCAGGAACGGGCAGATGCCCAGGAACTGCGACATGACGAAGTTGTTTACCAGCACGCCGCCTACGATGATCAACAGCAATGTGCTCATGCAATCTCCTCCTTCGCCTTGGCAGCCTTATGCTTCTGGATTGCCTTAACCACGGCGTTCACCGCCAGCAGCAGCAGACCCAGCATGATAAAGCCCCCCGGAGGGCGAATGATGATCGCCATGGGGTGGTAACTCGCGGGCATCACCTGCACACCCAGGAAGGTGCCGCTGCCGAACACTTCACGCGCGGCGGAAAGCAGCGTCAGCGACAGCGTGAAACCAAGGCCCATGCCCAGTCCATCGGTTAGCGCGGACAGCGGCGGGTTTTTGGACGCGAAAGACTCGGCACGCGCAAAGATAATGCAGTTTACCACGATCAGGGGAATGTACAGGCCCAGCGAGGCGCTGAGCGACGGAAGGAACGCCTTCATAATCAGGTCCACAATGGTCACAAACGTCGCGATAACCACCACGAACGCGGGAATGCGCACCTTTTCCGGGATGATGTTTCTTAGAAGCGATATCACCAGATTGCTGAACACAAGCACGAATGTCGTGGCCAGACCCATGCCGATGCCCTGCGTAACCGCTGTGGAAATAGCCAGCGTCGGGCACATGCCCAGCAGCAGGCGGAACGTCGGGTTTTCCTTTAGAATACCGTTCATGAAAACGGCTTTAATGCTCTTTTTCTCGCTCATGCTCACACCTCCTTGCCGGCCTTGGCAGGCTTCACATAGCCGAACGGCTTAGGCGTCGTCAGCTTGTCGATCAGCGGGGTAAGCACGTTCATAAACAGGATAGCGAACGAGCAGCCCTCGGGATACGAGCCGTTATAAAAGCGGATCACAAACAGGAACAGCGCGCAGCCCACGCCCATGATAACGCGGCCCAGAGGCGTAATGGGGCTGGTAACGTAATCGGTCGCCATAAAGAACGCACCCAGGATCAGCCCGCCGCTGAACAGTTGATACAGAACGTTTTGCGAATCCGTGGAATATAGCGCACCCGTCTGAAGCCAGAACAGAACGATTGCTGTAACAATGAAGGAAACGGGAATGCGCCAGTCGATTACACGGCGTACGATCAGGTAAATACCGCCCAGCAGCAGCGTGAGTTTGCAGGTTTCCCCCAGCATGCCGGGAATGTTGCCGGAAAACAGCTGCCACAGGGTATACGACGCGGGATTCTCACCCAGCGGCGTCGCGGATGCCACCGCGTCCGCCGAAACCGGCGTAATCCACTGGCCGATGTGCGGCAGCACGTTCGCGGCCATCAGCGACGTCCACGACAGCATCATGATCGTGCGGGCCGCCAATGCCGGATTGATGAAATTCTGTCCCATGCCGCCAAACATCTGTTTCACCAGAATGATCGCGATCAAGGAACCGACCATCGCCATCCACCACGGCGCGCTTGCGGGCATATTAAACGCCAGCAGCATACCGGTAACCACGGCGCTCAGGTCGGAAACCGTTACTTTTTGCTTGGTTGCCTTTTGATAAACGTATTCCGCCGCCACAGCGGTAATCACCGCGACCAGAATAAGCCGCAACGCGTCCCCGCCGAAAAGAATCACGCTCGCGACGGCAGTGGGCAGCATGGCGATAATCACGTCCAGCATCAGCCTTTGCGTGGAAACCGCCTCGTTGCGCAGGTGCGGGGAAGAGGATACGACCAGTTTGCGCTGCATGTTACTTCGCCTCCTCTTTCAGGGCCGCTTGGGCCTTTTTCTTTTCTTCTTCCGCCTTTTTCTTAGCCGCTTCCGCTCTGCGGCGCTGGGTAATAATCCGCTTGCTAGTACGGCAACTTTGCGTAAGCTGGCGTTTGGCTGGGCAGCTCCAGGTGCAGGCGCCGCACTCGATGCAGTTCATCACGCCCTGACGCTCGGCCTCCTCAAACATATCCTTGCGCATCAGCTTATCCAGCATCGATGGCACCAGCTTCATCGGGCACACTTCGGAGCAGCGGCCGCAGCGGATGCAGTTGCTTTCCGTTTCCAGTGCCGAAGCTTTCTCAAGCGCCGTAATGCCGGAGCATCCCTTGGTAACGGGAATGTCCAGACGGCTGATCGCCATACCCATCATGGGGCCTCCGTACAGGAGCACCCTTGCTTTGGGCAACAGCCCGCCGGATGTATCCAAAAGCCATTCCACCGGTGTGCCGATGCGCGCCAGATAGTTGGCGGGCGTTTTTACACAGCCGCTGACCGTAACCACACGGTCCACAATCGGGCGGCCTTCGTATACCGCGCGGTAAAGCGCGTAAGTGCTTCCGACGTTGGCGACGATTACGCCGCTGTCCAGCGGCAGGCCGCCCTCTTTAACGGTTCTCCCCGTCAACGCATAAACAAGCTGTTTTTCACCGCCCTGCGGGTAATGCACAGGCAGGCCGACTACGGTTACGCTTTCATCTCCCGCGCTGGCTTCCGTCATCGCCTTGATGGCATCGGGTTTGTTGTTTTCGATGCCGACGATTACCTTTTTGATCTTCAGCGCGTTTTTAGCCACCAGCGCGCCGCCGATGATTTCCTTTGCATTGGCAAGCATCAGCTGATGATCGGCGGAAAGATACGGCTCGCACTCCGCGCCGTTCAGGACCAGAATATCCACAGGCTTGTCCGGCGGCAGGGAAAACTTGACCGCATGCGGGAAGGTAGCGCCGCCCAGGCCAACCAGCCCGGCTTTTCGCGCCACATCTGCCAGCATCTTGCCGTCCAGCTTGTCCGGTTCGGCCACGGGGGTGAGTTCCACCCACTCATCCTGAAAATCGTTGTCGATGATCACGCAGGGTTGCTGCGTGCCGTTCGCGAGGATACAGGGCTGCACGCCCACCACCTTGCCGGATACGCTGGCGTGTACCGCCGCGCTCACAAAGCCGACAGGCTCGCCGATCATCATTCCGACTTTTACCCTGTCGCCTTTGGAAACAAGGCTTTTACAGGGCGCGCCGATGTGCTGCTGCAACGGGATGGCCACGCGTGACGGTTGCGGAAGCTCCGTAATCGGCAATACGGACGTGACCGCTTTCCCGTTCATCCCTTCAATAGGGTGGATCCCGCCGGGGAAAACGTGAAACAGACTCATTGACCTCTATCCTTCCTCTTAAGACGTAACCGGTTCCATTTTCAGGCGTGACTACGGCACCATATTGCCGTATCCGCGCTCCGTTTGGGGTGGCCCAGCCTTAATTTCGCATATGAAACAGGCACTTTCCGGTGCCATCCTGAATAGTATAGCACAAAACGGGAAAAAGCAAGCGGGATTCTCCTGCATTTCGTGTGTTTTTTGCATGATCTGGTACAATATATTGAGATTATGCTATTTAAATCCTTAATGCACCAAAGCCTGCCGACAATACCGCAATTTTGATCGGAAAGATAGAGTCGCTTTGGTTCTTAACTATACGGAGATAACGCGTTAGTTCCGGCAATATTTACTTTAGGCTTGCATCGGCTTGCTGCCGGACAGCCTATAAAAAGCTGGTTAATGCCGCTCCTGCCCCACGTGTTCGCGGTTCTGGCTCTTCCGCTCCGCAGATGCCGAAAGCAAGCTTCGCGCATGGGCAACACCGCTGTCGTCACGGTGCAGATCGGCGCCCACAAGCCTCGCAATCTCGCCCACGCGCTGTTCGGGCGTAAGTTCCGTTACCGTGGTCAGGGTACGTTCGCCCGCCACGTTTTTCTCTACCCGGTATTGCGTATCCGCCATCGTGGCAATCTGCGCCAGATGCGTAACGCAAATCACCTGATGGTACCGCGCGATGTCGTCCATCTTCTCGGCTACAACGCCCGCCACACGACCGCTGATACCGGTGTCGATCTCATCGAAAATCATAGTAGGCACCATGGCGCGGTCGGCACCCGCTGCTTTCATCGCCAGCATAATACGCGACAGTTCGCCGCCGGACGCTGTTTTCGCCAACGGTTTCAGCGGCTCGCCAACGTTCGGCGCGATAAAGAATTCCACATGGTCCTCTCCATTCGACGCGGGCATTCGTTTCTGGTCGGGCGCAGGCGCAGCAAACTCGCAGGCAAAACGCGTGCTGCCCATCCCAAGCTCGCTTAGCTGGCTTTCCATAATATGTTCAAATTTACGGGCCAGTTCCATGCGTGATTCTGTCAGCGCTTCCGCCGCCGTGCGATAATCCGCCAGCTTTGCCTTAAACGCCGTCTCCGCCGTACGCAAACGGTCGTCCATGGCATGAAGGGAACGCATTTCGTCCTTTACGCGCTCGGCATAATCCACCAGCTCGTCCGCTTCCATACCGTAGCGCTTCTCCAAACGGCGATAGGTGTCCAGCCGCGCCAGAATCCGATCATTCTCTTCGGGATCGAAAGTTTCACTTTCGTTCAAATCGAGAAGCTCAATACCCATTTCTTCCGCTTCATAAAACGCCGAAGAAAGCCGCTCGTGCAGGGCCGCGTAGCGCGGATCGTATTCCGCAATGCGCCCCATTGCCTCCGCTGCCTCTTTCAGCAAGGGCGTTACGCCCAGCCGCGCGCCTTCCGTGGCGGTGATATTCTCATACGCAAGCTCGATTGCGTTGGATATTTTCTCCGCGTCGGCCAACTTTTCACGCCGTCGAATCAGTTTTTCCTCTTCCCCAACGGCCAGCTGCGCCGCATCCAGCTCCTTGCACAGGGTGGTAATCTCCGCAATCCGGCTTTCACGCTTCGCGTTCTCCTTGCGAAGCGCGCTGAAGCTTGCACTGGCTTCCCGCCAGAGACGATACTTTTCTCCCACGTCCGCGATCAGCCTTCGGTGTGTTTCGTCGCCGAATGAATCCAGAAAGCCCAAATGGTTTTTCGCGTCCAGCAAACTCTGGTGCTCATGCTGGCCATGAATATCCACTAAATAGCCGGATATCTGTTTCAGCAGCGCAACCGGCACAATTACCCCGCATACGCGGCAAACATTACGTTCGCCGGTGCTGATTTCCCGCATTACGGGCAGCAGGTTTCCTTCCGGCTCCAATGCTTCGGCATCCAGCAGTTCCCGTACCTGCGGGCAGTCTCCGATATCAAAAATTGCTTCAACCGTCGCTTTTTCGCAGCCTGTGCGGATCAACCCGCGGTCGGCTCGTTCCCCCAGCATCAGGTTGATCGAGTCCACAACGATGGACTTGCCCGCGCCGGTTTCACCCGTAAGCACGTGCA
>JAQUXV010000085.1 GCA_028692205.1 Eubacteriales bacterium | reverse complement strand
GCAGGCATAACCAAGCAGGTATGTTTCATCCAACGGATCGTTGGTGAATCCTTCCATTTCCAGTCTGCAGATTACTTCATCCATTCCGTTGTTGAGCGCGTTGGCCATCGGCCCCAGCTTGCTCTGGAGTTTGTTCTGGTACGGGCGAAGCCGATCCATCAGAATCCCCCAGCTGGCTTTCGGGTGCTTCGGGAACGCCGTCATCAGGCGCTCGGCGTTGGTATTACGGTTTTCTCCGGCTTGTTTCAGCGCAAAGCGCTCAATCGCTTCAGCATACGCCCACGCGCGTCCGAAGAGATAACTGCGGTCGGTAACCTCGGGTTGCAATGCCATGTCCCATACCTCCTTATGTTTTGCGTCATTGATTGATTTTCGAATCAGCGCGCAGGCGATGCTGAGCGCCTTGTCGCTCTCCTGTAGGTCGAGCGCGGCGCGCTGCGCCGCCCGACGCGCCACTGCGGAAACGATGTCCCGCGGCAGGCGCGCCCCGTCCACAATACAGGGCAGCAGCCGTTCCACTCCGCTCTTTTTGAGTTTATCGCTTACTTTTTCCCCATACGCAGCCTTAACGATGTCGATGGGCGCAGGCGCGCCGATGAACACCACACGGCGGTAAACCGGTTTTCCCTTGTCGTCCACACCTTGCTGCCTGTACCGGTACTGATGCAGCCACACACACGAGGTATGCCAGCGCAGAATGCGGTTGAAGAAATCCTCGGCGCTCAATTCCCGATAATAGAAGATGGACAGCCGCCCGGGCGTTGCCGAATCCAGCCCGATCACGATCGCCTCAGCCTTGGGGTCCATCTTGCTTTTGTAGCCCGTCAGGGCAAGTTTCACATCGCGCGCAAGGCTTTCCTTCAGTGAGAACGCCGGTCCGAGCCGGTATTCTTCCGGCAGAAACGCATTGTCGGCAAGCATCGCCGTATCCTCATCAACAGAGGGCAGTTTTTCGCCGCCTGTGCCGAAGGTGAGAATTACCTGTTCGCCGTTGCGGTACCCCTGCATGCGTATCAGGTATTTCAGCGCCGCGTGGGCCTTTTCCGACGTTTCCCAGCCGATCGTCAACGCTTCCTCCGCCGTCTCGAAGCGGCCGCGGTAGGTAAACCCATCGCTGTCGTTGGCGGAAACCAGTTTTGCGTTATCCCCCGCGTAGCGGATGTACTTGGGGTTGGTGGTTGAAAGCGGCATCTGCCGCCCCAGTACATAACAAAGGTCGGCTTTTTTGGGCTGGCTGTTCTGATAATCGATATACGCGTAGGAAAGGCTCGAAATCATCCACAGTTTGTCCTCGCCGTCCGGCTGGCGTACGCGAATACGCACAAACGCATCCAGCGCCTTGCCCGTGCCCTTCCACTTCTCGTCTATTTTGCCCGAATCGTTCAGCTGGAAAATGCCCGCGTCCAGCAGGTCTTTTATCAGGCAGCCCTTTCGCACATAGGTTAGCCACGCGATCGCGTCCGGGTGCCGGTATTCGCTTTCGCACCAATCGGTCAGCGCCTCGACATAGCTTTGATAATAGGCTTCGGGATTGGTGTTTTTCTGGCTCTTTTTCCCTTCCTCGGGCGTATAGAACTTCGAATAATCCCCCGCCAGATAGATCAGCTTGTCAAAAATCGCCTTAGGATTGATGTTGTTCTGGCCGCCCAGCGATTCCGGCGTACCCATAATCAGCGTTTCCTGTTCCTCTTTCGGGATTACAACCACGCTATTCGGCAGCCAATTGCCCTGCCCGTCGATAGCCACTTCCAGCTGCGCCTGCTGTGTGCCGTGGTACAGCGGCAGCAGCATCGGCTCATTGTCGGCCGTGTCCCGTTTTCCCACAAGGTCTTGCTTTACACACGCCTCGTAAGTTTCGTACAGCTTTTGCATCCAGCTCATGGGCATTCCTCCTCCACGGAGCGCAGGTTCTCACCCAGCACAAAGCGCTTGGGTTCCATCGTCTTAATGCGTCGACGCACGGGGCATTTTTCCGGTTGGCAGAATTCGATGACGCCGTTTTTCATCTTCGGGTACCAAAAGCGTGCCACCAGCGCGCCGCCGTCGCCCTCGTCCCCATAGTCGAAGCCGTGGAACATCAGGCCGAAGCTCATTTCCTCTGTTTCGGCAAACGCGCTTTTACCTTCGCCAAAATTTTCCGCCTCCACATAGCCCTGGCATTCCCGTGTGCCCAGAAAGATGTCCCGTCTTCCACCCTTCTCGATGCTGCGTTTCGCCATAAAGAAATGCTTGTTTTCATTATGGTCGTTGGCAAGGTCGGTCCGCAGCGGGTTCCACTCGAAATGTGCCTGCACCTGATAGACGACGTCGCTCAGGTATGTGTAGATGGAGAGCGTCGACGGCCCGCTGCCCAGCGTAATCGGGCGCACACCCTTGCTTTGGCTGCCGAACGCGTTCATCACCCGCACTTTGTCCACAAACCAGGTAAAAGTCGGCTTCCAATAGATGCTTTCGCACACGCCCTTGAGCGCTTCGTAGGTCGGCACGAGGTAGCTGCACTTCTCGCCGCCCACGCGCGTAACCGGGTCGCTGAAGAGCGCGAAACGGCCGTACAGCCGAAAAGTGACGATGTTTGGATTCTCCATAATGCCCCTCCTTTATCGCTATTCAAATTTAACTAATAGAATGATTTAATACCAATGAAAAATAACATTCGCTGTTTCTATTCCGGTTCCTGCTGAAAACAGGCTACGAAAATAACGCCTCCATCTCCTGCCTGCCGGTCGTCAGGCCGAGGGTTTCGTCGTAATACTCTCCATCCACGGCGAAAAGCCCCGCCTGTTCCAGTTCCCGCAGCGCGTGGTTCTCCGCCAGCTTTTCCAAATCACTTTTATACAGCGAAACCGTATAGGGCTGCAGACGGCGAAGCAGCTTATAGATCGTTTGCAGGTCGTTCGCAGCCGCCAGTTCTTCAATCAGCGCCTTGCCCTCGCCCCAGGGTGCCGCCACCGCCGTGGTGGGCTCGTCCAGCGCGCGGAAGGTATTTCCCGCCTGTTTGAATGCCTGCGCCATCGCCCCGGAATAAAACCGGCCGGGATGGTGATCCTGATACGCCTTTAACCCGCGCTCATTCACCGACAGCAAATCCAGCAGGTTACAGCCGTCCTTTCGTTCGGGATCGGGGTAGCGCATCTCGGCTGCGTTTTCGCGGATAAAGGTGCGGAAGTATCGCTCCAGCGCCTCGGGCGAAAGCAGGTCGTTCCTGTACTTGGCGCGGTCCTGGTTGTAATCGTCCAGCACGGATTGTGTTTGCGACTGCGCGCGCCGGATATCCGGCAGAGCGCCCAGCGCTTCGCCCGCCACACGTACCAGCCAAACTGTACCGCGTTCCCGTTCACCGTTGCGGTTGCAGCGCCCGGCAGCCTGCGCCAGACTTTCCAACCCGGCCATCGCGCGCACCATAAGGCCGAAGCTCACATCCACGCCCGCTTCGATCAACTGGGTGGATACGCACACCACCGGTTCGCCCGCCGCCAGCAGCGCGCGAATCTCGTCCAGCAGTTGCAGGCGATGCGCCGGACACTGCAGCGTCGTAAGGCAATACAGGCGCGTTGCTTCCGGCAGAACCGCTTTCATGGCGGCAAACAGGTTGAGCGCGCATTTCTTGGTGTTCATCACGCATAGCGCGCTGCCCGTGCCGGGCAGTGCCCGCGCCACCTCCGCCGCGAGGGCCTCCGGCGTAAACTCGCCTTCGCCGGTGCGGTCGGTTACTTCCACGCGCTTAAACGCATGGTATAATGCCGCCTCATTCGGCACCATACGTATCGGCTCCGGCAGGGCGAACGCGGGCAAGCTTTCCCAAAGCGGCTGGGTTGCGGTGCAAAGCACCACCGCGCAGCCGGCAAACTCGCTTAAATAGCGGATAGCCAGCGTAAGCAGGTACCAGCAGCGCACCGGCACGCACTGTACCTCATCCAGTATCACCACGCAGCGGCTCAGCGCCGGGAAGCGCCGCACGGAAGCATTGCGCCCGGCGAACAGCGTATCCAGCAGCTGCACCGTGGTCGTCAGAACCATCGGCGCGTTCCACCGCTGGCTCAGCAGCTGGTAGCGTTTCAGCTCCTTTTCCTCTTCGTCGCCGAAGCTTACGTCGCTGTGGTGTTCCAAAATCAAGCTCTCGTTGCCCAGCGTTTCCCGGAACACCCGCGCCGTCTGCTCCAGAATGGTCTTGTACGGCGCGGCGTATACAATGCGTTCCATGCCCGCCTGCCGGGCGGCGGCCAGCGCAAAACGCAGGGAACTGAAGGTTTTGCCGCCGCCGGTGGGCACGCTTAAGCGGTACACGCCCGCTCCGTGCGGTGCGCTCGCCAGGCAATCGTCCGCGATCTGCGCGCGCAGCCGATCAATCCCGCGTACACGCGCAAACCCCGCCAGTTTGTTTTCCAGCTTTTGCGACCATTGTTCCCATGGCGGGGTTGCAGGCGTCTCCCGCGGAAGCGCCGCTTCAAAACGGTAGGCATCCCAGCGGTCGGCGTCGATCAGCGCGCCGAAAAGCCCACGCTGCAACAACCCAAGCAGGTTGAAAATCGCAATCTTCCGGCTTGCTACATCCTGCAAATCCCCGCAAACCTGTAGCAACCGTGTTCTGAACGCGCCAAGCTCCCCACGCGCCTGCGCAAACAGCCGGTCCAGCTCCGCCTCGGATACAACCTGCGTAAAAAAAAGTTCCGCCAGCGCATCCGGCTCCGTGAACTGCCCGTTTGCCCGCTTGCCTTCCAGATAGCTGTCGCCATCCTCGTTTACCAGGTCGGGCAGTCTGCCGTGGTGAGATGCAATCGCAACCGCGATCACCTCCGCCGTCGCCGCCGAAAGCGCGTCGCCGCCGCCCCAGCGGCGCAGGGCATACACCGCTCCCTGCGCCGAATGTACCACCGTGCCGCGCTGCGACGGATCGCCCTTCTCCAGATAAGCTTGAAAAGCATCCGAAGCCTTGCCCATGTCGTGTAAAAGTCCGCACAAGCGGGCCAACGCAGGCAGCCCGAAAGTCTCGCCCGTACGGGCGGCATACTCCGCCACTCCTTCGCTGTGCGCTTTCAGGGTTTGCCTGCGTTCATCCGTCCGGCGGGCCAACAGTGTTCCGCTTTCCATATACTTGCCTCCCGATCGTTCATGGATGGTTCTTTCTGATTCAGGTCCATCCAGTCGCTTTTTTATTTAATTATCATTACAGATAAAGAAAAACGAGCATTAGCCCGACCGCCTCGCGCCGTTGAGGCGGCGTATCGTTCGCTTTCTTTATTACACGGGCCGAAAGCCCATACCGAATTTCTACGCCACTCGGCGTACATTTGTTCCCTATTGAGGGATTATACGCCTTCCAAATCTTTCCGTCAAGCCTGTCCGACAGCCTTGCCATCGCTGTTTCACTACAGAGGCCGGATAATGCTTGCACCCTCCTGATCGACTAGTTTTCAATACAGTTACCGGGCGATCGGGCCACGGAGTTTCAGCAGGCTTTTCCGGCTATCACGCGAGGCGTTTGCCGCCTGCCCGGGGTATGGCGGGTCGGTTGCCCTGTGGGCCTTCACCCGCATAAGCCTGATATTGTTCGGCACATCGCCGGGCACGGCCGTCGTTGACACCCCTATCCCATCCGAATATAATAGTTGCCATCAGTACAATGCTTCGCATAAAAGCAAATCGACGGAGGGATTTCCATGGATCAGGAACTTGCCCTGCAAATGCTCCGACGCGCCAAATTGGTCGCCATTATTCGCGGCATACCCGCCGACGCGGCCCTGAATGTGGCGCGCGCGCTTTTTGACGGCGGCGTTCGGGTGCTGGAATTTACGTTTGACCATGACGACGCGCAGTGTATGGAGCATAACGCCCAACGCGTGCGGGCCGTAACGGAGGCTTATGGCGACGATTTGCTGGTGGGCTGCGGCACCGTGCTGACGGCAGAAGAGGTGGACGCGGGCTATCAGGCGGGGGCCCGCCTGATGATCTCCCCCGACACCAGCGAAGCCGTAATCCGCCGTACGCTGGAACTGGGCTGCGTTTCCATGCCCGGCGCGCTTACGCCCACCGAGATTGTGGCGGCGCACAAGCTTGGAGCGCATTTTGTAAAGCTGTTTCCGGCGGGCGTGCTGGGCGCGGGGTATATCCGCGCGGTTCGCGCACCGCTTATGCACATCGCCATGACGGCTGTGGGCGGCGTACGGCCGGATAACGTGGCCGAATTTTTAGATGCGGGCGTGGCGGGCTTCGGTGTCGGCGGCGAGCTGGTGAACCGCAAGGCGGTGCTGGCAGGCGATATGGCAGCTGTTACGGCGCGCGCTCAAGCCTTTGTGAAGGCTGTTGCCGCATGGGAGGAAACACGCGCATGAGCCGATACATCCTCATTGACGGCGGAACCACCAACACACGTTTCACTCTGGTTGACGACACCGGAGCCGTACTGGCGAAGGCTGCCAGCCCCGTAGGCGTGCGCAGCACCGCGATCAACGGCAACAACCGCGAGCTTTGCGACGCCGTTCGGCAGGGAATCGGCAAGGTGATGGCCGGGCTTCGCCCCGAAGATATCCGCGCCTGTGTCGCTTATGGCATGATCACCAGCCGGGAAGGCCTTTGCGAGGTGCCTCATCTGGTTGCCCCCGTTTCGGCGGGCGACCTGCACGCCGCGCTGCACACACTCGTGCTGCCGGAGGTCGCGCCCTTTCCCATCGCCATGATCCGCGGCGTTCGCAACACCGCCGAACCCGTTTCGCCCGACTACATCGACGAGATCGATATGATGCGCGGCGAGGAGACGGAAGCCATCGGCCTGTGGACGCTGCTGAAGCCGGAACAGCGCTGTGTTTTTGTGCTGCCCGGCAGCCACAACAAATTTGTTGCCATGGATGAGCAGGGGCGCATTGCCGGTTGCATGACTTCCATTTCCGGCGAGCTGCTGGACGCGCTGACACACCATACTGTACTTACGGACGCTGTTGACGGCCGGTTTGTGAGCATGGATACCTATGACCGTTCCATGCTGCTGGCCGGAGCCGCCGCCTGCGCCGAAGCAGGGTTAGGGCGGGCGGCATTCGGCGCGCGCATTCTGCGCACGCTCGGCCATTATCCCGCCGGGAAAGCGGCAGGGTATCTCCTCGGCACCGTGCTGTATACCGATTTGCAGGCTCTGGTCCGCTTCCTCGCCCTTCGCGGCTGGGAGCGTGCGGCGATCTACGTAGCCGGGAAAGAGCCGCTGCAAACGGCGCTTTGTGATCTGCTGGCCGAGCGGCAGTACAGCCCCCACACGGTCGATGCCGCCCTTTCCGCCAAAATGGGCGTTGCCGGCGCGCTGCGCATTCTTTTGGGAGAACCGTTATAGAACGCGCTTTTCATCCATTATCAGTTGTACCGCTCGGGAGCGGATTGTGGCTATCCTTGTCCCCTTCTATTGCCCTGTTTGGGTTGTCATTCATTTTTTCCTGTGGTATAATACATCAATCGTTTGATAATTGATCGATATTGCATATACCCTAATTCAATAAAACACGGAAAAAGGTGAACGCCATGGCAAATCCGGAAAAACGGGAAAAAGCGAAGCTGAGCGACGTAGCGCAAGCCGCCGGCGTATCGGTTTCCATGGTGTCCCGCATTCTCAGCCGCAGCATGGGCAACACCTCGGCGTCCGACGAGGTGATTCAGCGCGTGCGGAAAGCCGCCAGGGAGCTGAATTATTCGCCCGATATGCGCGCGCGCAACCTGCGCATGGGCAAAAACGAGCTGATCGCCGTGATTATGCCGCTGGGCGTCAACTACTCCATCTCCATTTATACCGAGCTGCTCCGCGGGCTGGTGGAAGGCAGCAAGGATTGCGGATACGACTTTATTTACCGTTATTACCGCGGAAACGACGAAGAGAAAAAAGCCGTCCACGCCGTGCGAAAAATGAATATCGACGGGCTGATCTACGCCCCCAACCCCTATATGCCCATGGCTGACGAGATTGGCGATATGCTGCGGCAAATCGTGGAGCACGACATCAAAGTGGTGTTCTGCATGGAACGCTTTAACATTCCGGGAACCCTGTACGTGGATGTGGACGATGCGCAGGGCGGCGTTTTGATGGCAAAATACCTGCTGGAACAGGGGCACCGAGATATCCTCTATATTCACCATTTAATGCGCCGGAGGGAAGAGGCTTTTCTGAAAACCGCCGGGGAAGGCGGAGCGACGGTCGTCACCATAGAGTGCGACGATTTTAACCTGCAAAACGGCGTAGACGTTATCCGGCGGATGATCGCGCAGAAGCAGCGAATACCGCACACCATCGCGTGCGTCAGCGATGTTATCGCGGTTGGCGTGCGCGAAGCCCTGCGGGATTCCGGTTTCTCACCGGAAGATTTTGTGATTACCGGTTTCGACTACCTTAGCTTCATGCCTTTGCTGGAAAGGCCGTTCCCCTCCATTTATCAGCCCGCGTACGAGGTGGGGCGTATGGCTGTCAGCAGCCTGCTGCGCGCCGTTTCCGGCGAGAGGGTCGCGTCCGTCAGCCTCGCGCCACAGCTGATGCTGCCCCGGAGCGGAGACGATTAAGCGCGTACCCGGGCGGAAAACCCTCCAACGCTACAATGGGCTGCGGCCGCGTCTGCCCTGTGAAAGCATAACAGGCATACGCATGCCGCCCGGCAACCGCCGTATGTTTACGTTGCGGGCGTCCAAAGGCATGGCCGCGCATTTATATTCTATTGGGAATAATCCCCTTTGTGCATCGTAGCGTCCCCCATTTTGTGGTAAACAGAAACGCCAGAAAAATTATTCGTTTCCGCTTGACGAGAAATGTACATTATGGTAGTATATAGTTAATCAAACGTTTGATAACACTTTCGTGGTTCCCGAACCGCTTTGAAAGTAAGAGCAAACTTGGAGGAAACCCATGGAACAGGGAATGATCGCCAGTGTTCAGCGCTGCTCGGTTCACGATGGGCCGGGCATCCGCACAACTTTGTTTATGAAAGGGTGCCGTTTGCACTGCGCATGGT
>JAQUXV010000084.1 GCA_028692205.1 Eubacteriales bacterium | reverse complement strand
TGGGCCTTCGCAGGATGGCGGAAACGCGCGGCGTCAGCCTGCTGGGCCGTCTGTGGGACAGCCGCAAAGTGCTTAAGCATATGCTGAAAAGCCGCCGGACAATGCTGACGATCGCTTTTATCGCCTGTTTTGCGGGCATGAAGGGCGTTAACGACACGTTCTGGCCGCTGCTGGTAACGGAAAAACTGGGCATCGCCGCGGAAAACCTGTCGCTGTTCTCCACGGTGAAAACGCTGTTGATGCTGGGGTGCTATTTCTGGATCGTTCCCCGGCTGGATTTGCGCCGGTTTCGCAACCCGCTGCTGCTGGGGCTTTCGCTGTTCGTGGCGCAGGAAATACTGATGCTGGTGATGCCGGAAGGCGCGTACGCGCTGGTAATGCTGACCGTTGTTATGGAAGCTTTCGCGCTGAGCATGCTCAACCCGCTTACGACCTCGCTGCAGATGGTGAACATCGACCGGGAGGAACGCGCGCGGATGCTGGGATTCTTTTACGCGCTTTGTATGCTGGTTACTTCTCCGCTGAGCACGATTGCGGGCGTCATGGCGGAAGCCAACCGCGCGTTGCCCTTCGTGCTCAATCTGGCGCTGACGGTAGGCGCGCTGGTGCTAACCGGGGCGCTGTGGCGTATCGGGCTGCCGAGGGAAGAGGAGGAGCAGCCGGACGGCGATTGATGGGGGAATAGCCGGACGCCGCATGCGGCGGTGATTCGGTTCGCAAAACGGAAGCCTCTGCCGGAACAACGCTGCCTGTGCCGCTTTCCCCGGCCTGTCGGGCAGCCGGGAGAACAAAACGGGCGGAGGAGAAAACCTCCCTTGGGACGACACGACAAGCCGATGATAGAATCTCCCTTGGGATGACACGACAAGCCGATGATGAAACCTCCCCTGTATTCTCATGGCATAAGCCGTGCAGAGAAGTACAGGGGAGGTTCTTTCTCTATTCAATCGGGAAAGGCCCGCCTGCTTCGCCGCCTGTGCCGCGACGGGCGGCTACACACGGCTATACGCGTTCCCGCCCGCAGGGGTTTGGCCTGCCGTAATAAAATGCACGGCTTACAGGTCGTCCACAAACGCGCTGCTCTTAGAATAGGCGGTGCTGCGGGCCTCGAAGAAATCGGTCTTGATGGTGTTGGCGTTGCTGTACTGGCCGACCCACTTCATGGTTTCCGGCTCCTCGTCGTGGTCGGGATAAAGCTTTTCAAAGCCGAGACCCGTGCAGCGAAGGTTGCCCAGGTATTGCACATAATCGGTAATCATATCCTTCGTAAGGCCTTTCACGTCGTCGCCGATCACGTAATGGCCCCAGGCGATTTCCTGCTCGCAGCCGGTGCGAATCATATCACGGTAGCGGGCCACCTTGTCGGGGGTGAAAAGCTCCGGATTCTCCTTTTTCAGCTCCAGCAAAATGCTGCGGAACAGCCACAGGTGCGTGTTCTCGTCCCGGTTGATGTAGCGGATCACCTGTACCGAGCCGGGCATCAGGTTGTTGCGGCCCAGATTGTAGAAGAACATAAAACCGCTGTAGAAATACACGCCTTCCAGAATGTAGTTGGCGACGATGGTGCGCATCAGGTTTTCCGGCGTTTCGTTGTGGTAAAAAGCGTTGTACTGCTCGCCGATGAAGGTGTTGCGGTTCAGCAGGTGTTCGTCGTTCTTCCACTGGTACAGGATTTCGCTGCGCTGCTGCGGCTCGCAGATCGTATCCAGCATATAGCTGTAGCTCTGGCTGTGGATCGCTTCCTGATAGGTTTGGATGTTCAGGCAGAGGTTGACCTCGTTGGCGGTGATGTACTCGCCCACATAGGGGAGGTTGGCCGTCTGAATGCTGTCCAGAAAGATTAAAAAGGATAGAATTTTGTCGTAGGCGCGGCGCTCGGGGGCGGGCAGCCGGGGGTAATCCTTCACGTCGGTGGAAAGGCTGACTTCCTCGGGAATCCAGAAGTTGTTCATGCCCTGCCGGTACCAGTCGCTGGCCCAGGGGTATTTCATGTTATTGAAATCGTTCAGGTTGGTAGTGTCTCCGCCAATCATGCGGCGGTGGCTGAGTTCGGTATCGCCGTTGGGGTTAAACAGGGGCTTTTTATTCATGGGGCCTCCTTACGGGCCTGTAAAGCGGTCAGGCCGGAATATGTGGAATGTGGAAATACCCGCGGCATCCGCCAAACGGTCATGTTCATTTTTCTCCGTGGTGCGCCAGCACCCGGAGAAATTCACGCTATACAACGTCGGCGTTTTGAAGGGCGAGGCGGTATTCAAGCCGCGCCCCTCACGGAAAAATCAGGAGGAGCAGGCTTCGCAGGCCTCCACCTCAAGGCTTTTGCTGCGGATGTAATACAGGGTTTTCACGCCCTGCTCAAACGCGAGGATGTACAGGTTCAACACCTGCCGGAACGTGTAATCCGTGGTCACATACAGGTTCACGCTCTGGGATTGGTCGATATGCCGCTGGCGCACTCCGGCGGCGCGCACCGACCAGCTCTGGTCGATGTGATGGGCATTTTTATAATACCAGTAGGTCTGCTCGGTCAGCTCCGGCGCTACGCGGGGCATGAGGCCGTTTTTCTTTTCTTCCAGAAAGAAGCGGTTCATAATCGGGTCTACCCCGGCGGTGGTTGCGGCGATGATGCTGGTGCTGCTGGTGGGGGCGACAGCGAGCAGCCAGCCGTTTCTCAAACCGTGTTCGGCCACGCGCTCGCGCAGAGCCTGCCATGCCGGGCTTGTGTAACCTCGTTTGTCGAAGTACGCGCCGGTTTGCCAGTCGCTGCCCTCGAAGAGGGCGTAACGGCCTTTCTGCGCGGCGCTTTCGCAGCTGGCGGCGATGGCGTAATAGTTGATCTTCTCAAACACTTTGTCCGCGAAAGCCAGATGCTCCTCGCTTTCCCACGCGATGCCGCGCTTCGCCAGCATGTGGTGATAACCGCTCACGCCCAGCCCGATGGGCCGGTAGCGCTGGTTGTTGATTTTGGCGTAGGGCACCGGGAAAAAGTTCAAATCGATCACGTTATCCAGCGCGCGTACGGCGCTGCGGGTAAACTGCTCGATTTCCGCGTCGTTCCCCACGTCGATGCGCCCCAGCGACAGGCTGGCCAGATTGCACACCACAAAGTCGCCGGGCTTGGTTACGGTAACGACCACGGTTTCGCCGTCCACCGTCTCCACGCGCTGGTCCACGCTTTGGATGCCGCTCATGTTCTGGGCGATCTCGGTGCAGAGGTTGCTGCAGTATATGATGCCCTTATCCCCGTTGGGATTCAGGCGGTTCACCGCGTCCCGGTTGAACACGAAGGGCGTGCCCGTTTCCACGGCGCTCTTGATAATCAGCCGAACGATTTCCTTGATGGGCATCACGCGCTTGTTGATTTTTGGGTCGTTTACGCAGTCGCGGTAGCGCGTTTCCCACTCCTCGCCCCAGTAATCCTCCAAACAATACCCCTTGTGCAGGCTGATGTCGTGTGGGCACATCAAATACCAGTCCGCATCCAGGTTTTCGCGCGCGATCTTCCAAAAAAGGTCGGGGTAACACACGGCGGGGAACACATCGTGCGCTTTCATGCGCTCGTCACCGTTGTTGGTGCGCAGGGCGAGGAATTCCGGCAAATCCTTGTGCCACGCGTCCAGATACACAGCCACGGCCCCCTGCCGCACGCCCAGTTGATCCACCGCGACGGCTGTGTCGTTGGCCAGCCGAATCCAGCGCACCACGCCGCCCGCCGCGCCTTCAAACCCGCGGATGGAGCTGTTGCGCGCGCGAACCTTGCCGAAGTACAGGCCCATGCCGCCGCCATACTTGCTGACCTGCGCAAAGTTATCGATGCTGCGGTAAATGCCGATCAGGCTGTCCGGCACGGTGTCGATAAAGCAGGAGGAAAGCTGGTGGAAGGGCCGCCGCGCGTTGGAAAGCGTGGGCGTCGCCATGGTGACCTTGAGGGTGCTCAGCATATCGTAAAACCGGCGCACCCACAGCAGACGGCCGGTTTTTTCCAGCATGGCAAGGTGCAGCGCGATGCCTAAAAACATTTCCTGCGGCGTTTCCAGCGGGCGGTTTTCGTGGCTGCGGATCACATAACGGCGCAACAGCAAATCCAGCCCGGAGTAGTTCAGCAGCTCGTTTCGGGCGGGCACGATAAACGTTTCGGCTTCGCTCAGCTCAGCCTGCGTGTAGTGCTCCGGAATATATGCGCCGTACAGGCCGTGACCGGCTAAAAACCGCACCTTGTCGGCAAAGCATTTCAGGCCGTATTCTTCCAGCACAGGCTGCAGTTCCGCCTGAAACTTGAGCATCAGCAGCCGCCCCGCGATCAGCTCCCACTGCGGCGCCTGCTGGGTGGTCAACTCCACAGCGGCTTTCACCAGCATGTCCCGCTTCTCCTGCCGGGGCATATCCGACTTCAGAAAGGAGACAAAGCGCTCCTCCAGCCGGTCCAGGCCGTAGCCCTCGCCGGGAAAATCGTGCTGGATCTTTCGCAGAGCGGTTTCCAGCACGGCGGAATCGTCGAAGTATGCTGCGATGCGCCCGCGAAGCTCGCGGCGGCGGGCATGCTCGCTGCGGTAGAGGATGTAGTTTTTGCTCTGCTGATAGTAGCCCTGCTCCATCAGCGTTTGCTCCACCAGATCCTGTATGGTTTCCACCTGCACAAGCCCCGGCAGCGTGGCGATTTTCTGTTCCACCGCCCGCGTAATATTATCCAGAATATCTTCCGGGGCGCTGCCGTCCACGCTCAGGAAAGCCTTGCGCACCGCCTCCCGGATTTTTTGAGGCTGATAGCTTTGGCGGCGGCCGTCGCGCTTGATAATTTCCATGCGAGCCCTCCTATAAGTTGTGCTGTGAGCATAATAGTAACACAATATGTGGTATCGAACAAGACGTAAACCGAAAATTATACCGGGTTCAAACAACCGGAGGATATACGAAAAAACTGTAGAAAAACCTCGTATATCCCAATGCAGCGAGAATTTAGACTTGACAATTGTCGGGAGTTATGGGCATATTCTACGGGAGGCTGAGCCTCCGGCCGGGCTGTTGCCTGATGAAAGCAAAAAGTGCCCGCGCTGTCCGCGCGCTGCCCGGAGAAACGGGCGTTCTTGAACCGGGAATTTCGAATACGTTGTCAAGGAGTATACGATGCTGATCGTTGAAAAACTGCTGGTATTCCTGATCCTGATGCTTACCGGTTTATTCCTGACGAGGGTGCGGATACTGGACGAACCTACCTGCCGCAAGCTTTCAGCGCTCGTGGTGAATGTGGCCAACCCGGCCATGATCATCAAATCCACGCTGGCGGAAAACGTAATCACCGGCAGCGAACTGGTTACCACCGCGCTGATTTCGGCCGGGATGTTCGCCATGCTGATCGCGGTGGGTATATGGCTGCCGAAACTGCTTCGGGCAGAGCGGAGCGAAACCAACGCCTACACGCTGATGACGGTATTTTCCAACATCGGTTTTATGGGGCTTCCGCTGATATCCGCCATTTATGGGGATTCCGCATTGCTGTATGTTACCGTGTTCATCATCCCGTTCAATATCCTGATCTATACATACGGCATCGCGCTGATGCGCGGGCCGGAACCTGCGGCGGAACGCAGCTCGCTGCTGGGCAAAATTTTGAACCCCGGCGTGGTCGCAAGCGCCGTCGCTCTGGCAATCTACCTGCTCCACATTCCCATTCCGGATGTGATTGCCGCTCCGGTGGGCTACCTGAGCGACCTGACCGCGCCGCTGAGCATGATGGTGATCGGCGCGTCGCTGGCGGGGGTGAAGCTGCGCGAGTTTTTTACCGACGTGCGCTTGTTTGCGTTTTCGATCGTCAAATTGCTGGTAATGCCGATTGTGCTTTGTTTTCTGCTGAAACTGCTGATCGGCGAAGGCGTGCTGCTGGGCGTGTGCATTGTGATGGCGGGCGCGCCCGTAGCCAGCATGACGGTGATGATGGCGCAGGAATACGAGGGCGATTATACGCTGACTTCCAAAGGGGTCGCACTGACCACGATTTTGTCCGTGGTGACGATCCCCGCGGTGTTCGCGGTGCTGTTGTAAGTTTTGAACATTTCTCTGGTTGGTCGTCGCATGCCGGCGGCCAACTTTTTTATATGGTTAAACGTTAGTGCTGCTATAAAATGTTGCGGGGGTCCACCGCGTCGCGCAGCGCGTCCCCGATGAAGCTGATGCTCAGCACCAGCAGGATAATCAACACGCCGGGCGGCACCCACAGCCACGGCTTGGTGGTGAGAATGGTGATGGACTGCGCGCCGTTCAGCATGTTGCCGAGGCTGGCCGTAGGCGGCTGTACGCCCATGCCCAGAAAGCTGAGCGCCGCCTCGTCCAGAATGGAAAGGGCCACGACGGAGGTTGCGTAAACCAGTATCGGCGCGATGGTGTTGGGCAGGATCTCGGAAAACAGGGTATGCCGAGTAGGCATGCCCGCCACCACGTCCGCCTGCACAAAGGCGGTTTCCCGCAGGGAAAGCACGTTGCCGCGCACCAGCCGCGCCACGCCCGGCCAATCCACAAAGCCCAGAATCAGAATGATGTTCCACAGCCCCGGCTGGAAAATCGCCGCCGCCACCAGCACCAGCAGGATGTAGGGGAACGACATCACCATATCGGTGAACCGCATGATTACCATATCCACCCAGCCACCGAAATAGCCCGAAACCAGTCCGAGCGCCACGCCGATGGCCGTGGCGATGGCGGTGGCGGTAAAGCCAACCAGCAACGAAATACGGGTGGCGTATAAAAGCCGGGTCAGCAAATCACGCCCCACCTGATCGGTGCCCAGCCAGAACTGGGCGCTGGGCGGCGCGGAAAACTTGCCCACCAGTTTATTGGGATCGTAGGGCGTAATCCACGGCGCCAGCAGCGCCAGCAGCACGATAACGCTTAAAAAGTAAAGGCTCACCACGCCCAGCCGGTGCCGTAGAAAGCGCCGGCCGACGGTATGCAGATAGCCGTGGTTGATTGCCTGTTTTTCCACTTGTTTTGCCATGTCCGTCCTCCCTGTTTAACGTTGCGGGCAGCGGCCGGATTATTTTAACTGTATGCTCGGGTCGACGATCGCGTACAGAATATCCGCGATCAGGTTTCCTGCCAGCACGATCACGGCGGACAGTAGGCTGACGCCCATGATGACCGGATAATCCCGGTTCATGATGGAGGTCATCGTAAGCAGCCCCAGCCCCGGCCAGCTGAACACCTGCTCCACAACCACCGAGCCGCCGATAAGCATGGGAATTTGCATGCTGAAAACGGTAATCAGCGGCAGCAGCGCGTTGCGCATGGCGTGCTTGTTGATGGTGCGGAAGCGCCCGATGCCCTTGGCCTTGGCAGTGCGCAGATAATCCTGCTGCAAAATCTCCAGAAAGCTGGAGCGGATGTAGCGCAGGTTGCTGCCTGCGAGCGAGGCGGTCAGCACCGCGGCGGGCATCACCATGTGGCGCGCCACATCCCCGAAATCCCCGCCGGTGCCCAGCGTAACCATACCGCTGGAGGGCAGCCAGCCCAGCCGTACGGTAAAAAAGTACACAAGGATCAGCGACAGGAAAAAGCTTGGGATGCTCGTGCCCAGAAACGAGAACGTCACCGCGGTGTAATCCCCTTTGGTGTACTGGTGCGTCGCGCTGTATACCCCCAGCGGGATGGCGATCACAAACCCCAGCACCATCGAGGTACCCACCAGCAACAGCGTGGGGCCGAGGTTTTGAGCGATCATATCGTACACCGGCTGGTACGTTTTAATGGAGTATCCCCAGTTGCCGTGCAGCAGCTGGGTAAGCCACGTGAAATACTGGATGTAGGCGGGCTGCGTAAGCCCCAGCTGGATGGCGCGCGCTTCCACGGCGGCCTGCGATACACGCGGCCCTTGCATCATCGTAAGCGGGCTGCCCGCCAGGCTCATAATCAGGTAATCCAGCATCGTAATGCCGATCAGCACCGGGATGGCAATCAGAATTCGCTTGATAATATAGCGTGTCATGCGTGAACCGCGCCCCCTTTCCCGGCCAGTTGATCCGCCAGATGGCAGGCGGTCAGGTGCCCGGCATCCGCGCCCGCGCGGCAGGTGAGCGCCGGTTCCCGCGTGCGGCAAACGCTGGTCGCGTAGGGGCAGCGCGGGTGGAAGCGGCAGCCGGAAGGCGGGTTGGTGCTGGAAGGAATTTCCCCGTGCAGCACAATGCGCCTGCGGTCACGCTCGCCGGGGTCCGGGATGGGTGCGGCGTCGCACAGCGCGCGGGTGTACGGGTGCAGCGGCGAACCGAACACCTCCCGCGCGGGCGCGATTTCGACGATTCTACCCAGATACATCACGGCGATGCGGTTGCTGACGTAGTTTACAGCCGCCAGCCCATGGCCGATGAACAGATAGGTGAGGCAAAGCTCCTTTTGCAGATCGAGAATCAAATTCAAAATCTGCGCCTGTATGGATACGTCCAGCGCCGAAACCGGCTCGTCGCATACAATCAGTTCCGGCTTGAGCGATAATGCCCGCGCCAGCCCGATGCGCTGCCGCTGCCCGCCGGAAAACTCGTGCGGGTAGCGCTCCGCGGCGGCGGCGGGCAGCCCCACCAGATCGAGCAGGCGGCGCACCTCCGGCCATACGGTTTTGGAATCGGCAAGCTTATGGTAGAGCATCGGCGCGCTTAAAATATCGCCGATGCGCTTGCGCGGGTTCAGCGAGGAAAACGTGTCCTGAAACACCATCTGCATCTGGATGTGTCCAACGCGCTGCCCGCGTTTCAGCCCTTCGGCCAGCGGCAGCCCGTTGAGCAGAATCTCCCCTGCGGTCGGCGTTTCCAGCCCGACGATCTGGCGGCCCACCGTGCTCTTGCCGCAGCCGCTTTCGCCTACCAGCCCGAGGGTTTCCCCGCGCGTCAGCGTAAAGTCGACGCCGTCCACGGCCTTTACCGTGCCGACGTTGTGGGGCAGAATGCCCTGCCGAACAGGATAATACTTTTTCAGCCCCCGAACCTCCAGCAGCGTTTCGGAGGCGGAGCAGGAA
>JAQUXV010000083.1 GCA_028692205.1 Eubacteriales bacterium | reverse complement strand
GCATCAACCCGCGCTACGGCGCGCCCGCGGATGCCAACCGCGACGGTAGCATCACCCTGACGGAGCTTTATAACGCGCTGCTGGAAAATCACGCGGCCTCCACCCCGCAGGTATATCCTCAGGAGGACGATTTCGTCGTCTTTACCTACAACCTCGCCGAGCGGGAAACGATGAACCTTTCCGATCGTTCCCCCATCGGGGATGTCACTTTCTCCAGCTCCACCCTGAGCCGGACGGATAACGAGCTGTCGCTGGAGTTTATCGCGCTGCGCCCGGTGCGCGTGGCCTATCAGGTGGTTTACCGCCGGGAAAACAAATGGCGGTTTGACGAGGCGCAGCTGTTGTTCGACAACGTGGAGCGCTATACCGCCTACGGCGACGAAGAAGGCGCCATTTCGCCGGGCCGCAAGCTGCGAACCCTGACGCTGAACCTATCGGAAGGCGATGAAAGCGGCTACGTGATCGTGCAGCTCGTCTCCATCGAAAACGGCAAGCTGACCGTGCATGCCGGGCGCGTGATCGCGGTGCCTCCCGACGAGGGGGACCCAGCGCTTACCGTGGAGGTAGGCGGCGCCTATACGCCCGGCTCCCCGAGGGAGATGGCGATCTTCGTGGGGCACACATGTCCCTGCGAGCTCAGCGTATCCATCGTGAACGAATCGGGCGAAACCGTCCGCAAGCTATGCCACCGGCAAAGCACGCGGCCGCTGAAGATCTGCGGGAGCACCTTCTACTGGAACGGCCGCGACCAGAACGGCGACTATGTCGCCCCCGGCACGTACCAAGTTCGCGTTACGGGCTACCTGGGCAACCGCGTTTTTACCGCCGACAGCGGAACGGTTGTCATCGGCCCGGCTGATGCCTGAACGAAAATACTTTTTACCAGGGCGGCGAACGCCGCCATGAGAGAGAGGAAGATACCGATGTCCGATAAACTGATGGTCGTTATCCCCTGTTATAACGAGGAAGCCGTTCTGCCCGAAACCGCCCGGAGGCTGACGGTTAAAATGCAGTCGCTGATTGAAAAAAAGCTTTGCGATCCGGACAGCCGCGTGCTGTTGGTGGACGACGGCAGCAAGGACCAGACCTGGCCGATGATCCGCAAGCTGCACGAGGAAAACCCGCTGTTTGAGGGCTTAAAACTCAGCCGCAACCGCGGACACCAGAACGCGCTGCTCGCGGGGCTGATGACGGCGCGAAAGCATTGTGATTTTTCCATCTCCATGGACGCCGACCTGCAGGACGATATGGACGCCATGGACCGCTTTATTACCGAATACCGGGACGGGTGCGACATTGTGTACGGCGTGCGCAATAAGCGCGATACCGACACCTTTATGAAGCGGCAGACGGCGCTGATGTTTTACCGACTCATGAAGAACCTTGGCGTGGATATTACTTACAACCACGCGGATTACCGGCTGATGAGCCGCCGCGCGCTGGACGCGCTGGCCGAGTTCCGCGAGGTGAACCTGTTCCTGCGCGGGCTGGCCCCGCTGGTGGGTTTCCAGAGCGGGTATGTGTATTACGACCGCAGCGAGCGCTTTGCCGGGGAAAGCAAGTATCCGTTCCAGAAGATGCTGGCTTTCGCCATCGACGGCATCACCAGTTTTTCGGTGAAGCCCCTGCGGCTGATTACCACGCTCGGACTGGTTATCTTCGTTATCTCGCTGTTCATGCTCCTTTACACGCTGATCGCCTTCATCGTCGGGCACACCGTAACCGGCTGGACGAGCACCATTGCCTCCATCTGGCTGATCGGCGGCATCCAGCTGCTGAGTTTGGGCGTTATCGGCGAGTATGTGGGGAAAATTTACCACGAAAGCAA
Source organism: Eubacteriales bacterium (assembly GCA_028692205.1). The sequence continues at coordinate 7,212 of JAQUXV010000083.1, read as the reverse complement.
GCGCCGTCCGCGCTTTATCATCGACCGGTATCTGAACACCGAAGGCGCCGACCCTGTGAAAGACGAGTAAGCTGGTATTTCGTTTGCGCCATCAATCGAACAGCGTAAAACACCGCCCGCCGCGAAAAGTTGTTTCGCGGCGGGCGGTTTGTTTGCCTGCGGGCAGGTTCCCCTGTGAAACCAATCGGATTCAAGAAGCGCTTCACAAGCCTCGGGCAAGCGCCGCTTCAACCGTGTGCGGGTGCCGGGGTCGGGCGCAGGCGATTCAAGCCTGTGGATCAAAGGCAACTAACCGATATTTCGGGGGTTTCGCTCCCGCACCCAAAAGACCGGTCCCCTACAGCGCAAGGGCCTTGCTTCGCGGTATCCGTCCGGCCGGAAAGCTTTCATCCTCCGGCCTGTTATTCCGCGGTTATGGGCTGCACCAGATCCTCCCGGGTAAGGCCGAGTTTCTGGCATACGCTTTCCTTAATCACTTCCGCACAGCCGTCCCAGCCGATGCGGGAGCTATTGAGGCATAAATCGAAATTGATGCCGTCCGTCCACTTCTGCCCGGTGTAATACCGGTGATAGTCGGAGCGGTATTTATCCGTACGGCGCACAGCGCGGGCCGCCTGTTCCTCCGTCATCACGGAACGTTCCATAATCTGCTTTACGCAATCCTCAAACGGCGCCTGTATCTGCACGCTGATCACGTTGGGCAGATCCCGCATTACGAAATTAGCGGCTTTGCCCATCACGATAAAGGATTCTGTTTTAGCGAGGCTCCGCAATATTTTCACCTGATAGTTGAACAGGTTCATGTCGGATACGAATTTCCGGTTTTCGGGCCGGAGCACATTGCCGTAATGCTCCCGGTCGGGAATGTGCATCAGCAGCCGCCGGTTCAGTTTTTCGTCCGCAAGGGCGAAAAGCTCCTCGCTGATTCCGCTCTCGATGGACGCCAGTTCCAACAGTTCCTTATCCATCAGTTTAATGTTTAAATCCCCGGCAATTTTAAGCCCGATTTGTTTTCCGCCGCTGCCAAAGCCGCGGGCAATCGTAATCACGAAATTTTTCATGGCGCGCCGCTCTCCTTTGTTGCAACACTCTTTTTTCTTGCAGGGAAGACGATATCTCCGTATGAAAAACTTCTTGATGCGCCTGTGTTTTTCCTGCCTGCGGTGAAAAAACCACCGTCTGAGCAAGGCTTTTACAGTAAGGTGTGAGAAAAACGCGCAAGCTCTCTTGCTCGCCGGATGCCACCTTGGAGATCGCCGGAGTATAAGCACGCTAAAAAAGCTGCAGCCGCCCCGCGTGTAAAGGTCTCCGGGCATGTACCGTTCCAAAGCGCCTTTGCCGCAGCCGTTCCAGCCGGTTACCCGCCGGGCGGGGTGTCGAAATCGCCGCCGCGCCGGGGGATTGCCACAACCCGGCAGCAATGAATGTATGGCCGAATACGGAGGTTTTTTTGCGCACCGTTCCGGTTTCGCCCCATCGGCTGTGAACGGCAATCACGGAGGGTTTTTGCGTGCAGTTCCGGTTTCGCCCCGCCGGCTGTGAGCGGTCACCGGCGAAACCCCAACGTTAAACGCCCCGCCGGTGATGCAGGCATCTTCGGCGGGGCCTCTGTGATTGTATTCGGCAAGTTTACCAGAGCATGCGCTTGCCTTCCGCGTCGGGTGCGTCCACGGACGTGGCCAGGTTGTCCGTATGGTCGGCGATACGCTCGAGGTTATTGAGCATATCCATGTACAGCATGCCGTTTTTCGGCGTGCACTTCTTTTCCTTCACACGGTCCACGTGCTTACCGGCCAGCTCTTCGCAAAGCCGGTCCACCTCGGCCTCGTCGGTTTCCACCTTGGCAATCACTTCGGGATCGATGATCTGTTTGTCCACGATCTCAATGGCCTGGTTCAGCATACGGTTGATAATCGCATACAGCATTTCAATTTCATGGTCGGCTTTGCTGCTGAACTTGGTTTTCAGCTTTCGCCGCGCCGCGCCGATTTCCACAATGTTGGTGCTGTGGTCGCCGATGCGCTCCAGATCGTTCACCACATGGAACAACGAGCCCATCAGGTGTACGTCCCTGCCGCTGAGCGTAAGGCCGCGCAGCTCGATCATCTTGGCGGTAATCTCGGCGTTCAGGAAGTCGATCACATTTTCGCGGTTATTAAACTCCTCCAACGGCAATTCCTTCGGGGAGAAAAAATACTCCATCGCAAAAGTAAAGTTTGCCCTCACCAGTTCACTCATGCGAATCACCTCGCGGAAGAGCTGCTTGGCGGCGATGGGCGGTGTGGAGAAGAGGCGGTCGTCGAAGTAGGTAAGGCGCATCGGCTCCTCTTCCTTATCCTGCCCGCGCACAATCAGGTAGGCAAGCTTCTCCAATACGGAGGAGAGGGGCAGCAGCACCAGCGTCGTGCTGATGTTGAAAATCACATGCGCAAAAGCGATCTGCAGCCGCAGGTTATCGCCCGCCAGTTGGGTAACCCAATCGGCGAACGGAAGCGTGATCGTGATAATGATGAAAATCGTTGCGCCGATCACATTAAACAACAGGTGAACCACCGCGGCGCGCTTGGCCGTACGGTTTGCGCCGATGGACGCGAGAAGCGCCGTGATGCAAGTGCCGATGTTCTGCCCAAACAGGATGAACAATGAAGTGTGCAGCCCGATCAGGTTGGAAGCCGCCAGCGCCTGCAGGATACCGATGGAGGCGGAACTGCTTTGCAGCAGCGCCGTGATCAGCGCGCCCACCAGCACGCCCAGCACAGGGTTGCCGACTTCCGTAATCATATTGCGGAAGCCGCTCCATTCCTGCATGGGCTTCATGGCGCCGGTCATGGTTTCCATGCCGATAAACAGCACGCCCAACCCCATGAAGATCTGTCCGAGCATGTTAAACGTCGGCCGTTTGCCGCCCAGCAGGAAGATCAGGCCGATAACCGCGAAGATCACCCCGAAATCCAGCTTCACGGAAAGCATCAGCGAGGTGACGGTTGTACCGATGTTGGCGCCCATAATAACGCCGATCGCCTTGGTAAGCGGCAAAAGGCCGGCGTTCACAAAACCCACCACCATCACTGTGGTGGCGCTTGAGCTTTGAATAACGCCGGTCACCAATGCGCCGACCAAAACGGCGGTTACTTTATTACGGGTCAGCACCTCCAACAGGTGCTGCATTTTGTGACCGGCGGCTTTTTCCAGCCCTTCGCCCATTTCCTTTATACCGTAAAGGAACAGTCCCAAGCCGGCCACGAGAGTCAGAATGTTTTTTAACTCCATGCGCAATCCTCCTGTGCATGTCGTACCGCCCATGCGTGGGGCCCACGCACCTTTGCGTGTTACCATGTCCACCCGGGCCGATACCGGACGCGGCTACCCTTGGCCCGCGCCCCAATGACCTTTCTTATTGAAATCCAGATAAGCGTAACATAGTTGCGCCGTAATGTAAAGGCCGTGTAAAAGACGAGGAAAAAAACGCCTTCGCAGGCATATCCTGTTAATTCCATGTAAAAGCAGCAAGCTCAAAGCGTGCTGTCCCGTTTTACCCAAAATAAAGCTTCCCCGCTTTCCGGCGTTCATCCGTCCGGAAAAGCGGGGAAGCTTTTAGAATTGCGACAGTAATTGTTTCGCCGGTTCGGTTCGCGCTACAGCAGATGCGCGCATTCCTTTTCAAAGCCGATATAAGCCTTGTCGCCCACGCGATAGATTTTTTTATTGATGGGGCAATTATCCGCAATTTTCACCAGCGTACCGTTGATGCGCACATGGTAGTTCTGGTAACTGCCCATAAAGCAGCTCAGCTCCACCGTGCAGGGCAAAAGCCCGCTGTCGCCGATTTGCACGGCCTCCGGCCGCAGCACGACCTTGCATGGCTGCCCGGCCTTCATGGCGCTCGCGGTTTCCACCAGCGCCTCGTGCCCGTCGATATCCACCCGGCACAGCGCGCCCTCCATCCCGGTTACCGTACCGTCCAGGAAATTGGCCTCGCCGATAAAATCCGCCACGAATTCGTCGATCGGATGATAGTAAATTTCCATCGGCGTCCCGGTCTGGGCGATTTCGCCTTTATTCATAATAATAATACGGTCGCTGATGGACATCGCCTCGCTCTGATCGTGCGTCACATAAATAGCGGTAATACCAAGCGCCTGCTGTATGCGCCGGATTTCCGTACGCATGCTCACGCGCAGCTTCGCGTCCAGGTTGGACAGAGGTTCGTCAAACAGCAGCACGCCCGGTTCCACCACCAGTGCGCGCGCCAGCGCGATGCGCTGCTGCTGTCCGCCGGAAAGCTGGTTGGTCATGCGAGCTTCCATGCCCTCCATCTCCACCAGTTTCAGGATGTTATGCACCCGTTCCTCAATCTCGGCCTTGGGCAGCTTACGCAGCCGCAGGCCGTAGGCCACATTGTCGAACACATTGTAATGGGGAAACAGCGCGTAGCTCTGGAACACCATCGCCGTATCGCGCTTGTTGGGCGTCAGCTCGTTAATCGCCTCATCCCCAAGGAAAATTTCACCCTCGTCGGGGCTTTCAAACCCGGCGATCATCCGCAACGTGGTGGTTTTGCCGCAGCCGCTGGGCCCCAGCAGCGTTACAAAGGTACCCGGCTCAATCACCAGGTCGGCATCCTTTACGGCGTAAAAATCCTTGCCGGTTTTCGGGTCCTTGTAGATCTTCGAAATATGCGAAAGCCGGATGCCCTTACTCTCTTTAGTCATTTTCCTCAGCCTCCCTGATCTTCTTGCTGGTACCGAAATACTTGATAAACAGGTTCATCAGCAGGATGGAGCCGTACACGATCAGGATCAGGATGGTCGCATAGGCGCACGCCTCGCCGAACTTGCCCTTTTCCGCGAATTCGTTGATCTGCGTGGTAATCAGCAGGTATTTGGGCGTTACCAGCAGGATGATCGCGCTGATGGCCGTAATGGAACGCACGAACGTGGTGACCAGGCCGCTGAAAAAGCTGTCCTTAATCAGCGGCAGCGTAATGGACATGAACACCTTGCCGCTGTTGGCCCCAAGGTCGTAAGCGCTCTCCTCGATGGAGCGGTCGATCTGCCGCAGGGCCGAGATGCCGCTCCGCGTGCCCACCGGCAGGCTGCGCACAATGAACACGATTACCAAAATCATTCCGGTGCCGTACAGCCCCTGCATAACCCCGGTACCAAACAGGCCGTTGGCATAGCCGCGTATGTACCCTACGCCCAGAACCGTGCCGGGCACGGCCATCGCCAGCATGCTCGTAAACTCGATCAGCGCCTTGGACCGGAACTTCTTTTTCACCACCAGATAACTGATCACCATGGAGAACAGCGCCGTGATGGGCGCGGCGATAATCGACAGCATAAACGAATCCCGGAAGGCCCTCGCACCGCCGCCGTATTTGAAAATGTATTCAAAGTGAACCAGCGAAAGCGAGTAATTGCGCCCCCACAGTTTGAACAGCGCGCCGAACGGAACACTGACGTACATCAGCACCACAAACGCGCTGAAAACGGAGCAGAGAATCGTCAGCGGCCGGGTTACGCTTTTATCGGTAATCAGCATCCGCGCACGGCTGGCCTTGCCGGTCAGCGTCGCCACGGTGCGCTTTTCCAGATAATATTTCTGAATCAGGAACAGTACCAGCGTTAGGCTCAGCAACACCACAGCCATTGCGGCGGCGCCCACCTTATCGTATGCGCCGGTCACCTGCAGGTAGATGGTGGTTGCCAGCGTATCGTAGCTGCCACCGATAATCATGGGGTTTGCGAAGTCCGCCACAGACTCGATAAACGTTACCAGAAACGCGTTGCCGAGGCCCGGCAGCAAAAGCGGCAGCGTAATGGTAGTGAACACCTTCCACCGGCTGGCTCCCATATCGCGGGAGGCTTCCTCCAGCGAAGGGTCGATATTGCGTAAAAGCCCCTTGAGCATCAGGTAGCAGACGGGGAAAAATGTGAGCGTCTGCACAATGGCGATGCCCTTGAGGCCATAGATTTCACTGTCGTAAATGCCCAACACCGTACGGGTCAGCAGGCCGCTGCGGCCGAAAAGTAATATCATGCTCAACGACAGCACAAACGGCGGCGACACCACCGGCAGCAAGCTCACCACGTCGAACAGCTTCTTCACCACGCGGGAACGCACTTTCATGTATACGTCCACATAGGCGAACAGAAGGCCGATCAGGGTGCTGGCCACGCCGGTGATCATGCCCAGCGTAAGCGTGTTGGTAAACGCCACGCCGAAGCGGTGCAAACTCAGCACACGGGAAAAAACATCCAGCGTAAAGCCGGTTTCTTTGCTGTAAATACTGTCTACCAGCAGCGTCGCCAGCGGATACAGAATGAACAGCAACAGAAAAATCAACAGGACGATAATGGTCGACACCATGATGGGGTCTCCGAACAGCTTTTTACGGTCGAGCCTTTTACTTTGCGAAGGCGTTCCAACCATAGCGGCAGCCCCCTTTTATATTGAAATATTCGGCTCCGGCAGGCAAAGCCGGGCCGGAAAAACAGCAGATTGCGATTGAACGGAACTGGAATCCTGCTTCCTATTATTCATGCATGATAGATTGCGTTTTGTCCCCCCAGCGGGGCTTTGCCGAAGCCCTGCGGCGAAACCGGGTATAACAGCCGCAGGTGGGATGCGGTAAGGCGTGGCAACAGTATAAGCGGGAGGATGACGACCGTCGCCATCCTCCGCGCCCATAGTTGATTACTTTTTAGAATTACTCGGTCTGGAAGCGGTTGTCCGCGCCCTCGCCGATGGCCGTGAAGAAATCTTCCACATACTTGGAAGTATTCGCTTTGGCGTCTTCAAAGTCGTAATCGATCGTGTTGTTGGGATCCAGGCCGAACGCGGTCGCTTCGGCGGGCTGCTCGGCATTGTCGATCACTAGGAACTGATAGCTCTCGGCGTTCTTGGCCAGATTGACGCACTCGGGGCTAAGGGCGTATTCCACCCACAGCTTGGCGGCGTTCTGATGCTTGGCGCCTTTGAAGATTGCGGTCGCGCCGACTTCGTAGCTGGTGCCGCTGGCGGGCAGGATCAGCTGGATGTTGTCGTAGCCCGCGAGGATCTGGGTGATGCCGTCATGCAGGAAGCCGATGCCGATTACGCACTCGCCGGGGCCCACCATCTTGGCGGGGCCGGAGCCGCTCTTGGTATACTGCGCAATGTTCTGGTCCAGCGCCTTCAGGTATTCCATCGCGGCGTCATGGCCCTTCA
>JAQUXV010000082.1 GCA_028692205.1 Eubacteriales bacterium | reverse complement strand
CGCGCGGGGCTTTCCGGCAGGCCGGGCCGGTGCGCGAAAGCAACCCGGCGCTTGCGGTGTCCAACTTTTCAAAGGCGGTGAAGTTTTTGCGCCAACTCAACTATATTCTCAAGCGCACGCTGCAGATTATCCCCGTGCTGCTGGTGGTCACCATCATCACTTTTTTGATGATTCACCTGATCCCCGGCGATCCCGCGCGAATCCTCGCGGGGGAAAAGGCGCGGGAAGCCACGGTGGAAGCCATGCGCGTGAAACTGGGGCTGGATCAGCCGCTTTACATGCAATACTGGATTTACCTGAAAGATCTGGTCAGCATGGATCTGGGTACGTCGCTGCAGTATTCGCGCCCCGTGGCGGATATTATTCTGGAGCGTCTGCCCGTTACCATTAAGCTGACGCTGTTTTCCACCCTGTTGGGTCTTTTGTTTGCCATTCCGCTCGGATATATTTCCGGCATTAAAAAGGATAAAAGCGCCGACCACGCCATCCGCCTTTCCACGCTGGTGGCGATTGCGATGCCATCGTTCTGGGTCGGCTTGTTATTGATGATTTTGTTCTCCCTGAAATTAAAGTGGCTCCCCGCGGGCGGGTGGGACCCGACTAACGCGTGGACGCAGTTCAAGTGCCTCATTATGCCCGCTTTTACCCAGTCGCTGATGACGGGCGCCATCCTCATCCGCAATATGCGCAATTCCGTGGTGGATATTACCCGCCAGGATTATGTGGACTTTGCCCGCAGCAAGGGCATTTCCGCCCGCGCGGTGCGCAACCGGCACATATTCCGCAACTCCATGGTCTCCACGGTTACGCTGCTTTCCATGCGCATGGCCGCGCTGCTGGGCGGCAGCGTGATTATCGAGACTGTTTTCTCCCTGCCGGGCATCGGCAAGCTGACGTATGAGGCTATCAGCAGCCGGGACTATACCACCGTACAATCCGTGGTGTTTCTGTTCGCCCTGCTGGTGCTGGTGATCAACCTGATTACCGATATCGTTTATTCCTTCCTGGATCCCAGGGTAAAGCTATAGGAGGCGGCGCATGAAAAAGTATTACGATAATCCTCCCAAAAGGCGCCGCAAACTGCCCGCGTGGCTGGTGGCCCCCACATTCATCGTCGGCTGCGTCATCGTGCTGGCCGCGCTCGCGTTCGCCTTTTTCCCCGACCAGATCGCCCCTTACGATCCCAATAAAATCAACATTGTCGCCCGCACGCAGGGCCCCTCGGCGGAACACCTTTTTGGCACCGACAACTACGGCCGCGACATCTTCTCCCGCGTGGTGTACGGCACGCAGATCGACCTTTCCATCGGCTTTTTCGGCGTGCTGATTCCGCTGATCTTCGGCGGCATCATCGGCTTGCTGGCCGCGTGGTACGGCGGCGTGCTGGACAGCCTGCTGATGCGCTTTACGGAGGTGATGATGGCTTTTCCGTTTACCATTCTGGTTATCGCCATCATCTCCATTCTGGGCAACGGCACCATCAACCTGTATATCGCCCTGTGGCTTGTGGGGTGGATGAGCTATGCCAAGCTCGTGCGCGCCGAAGTGTTCTCACTAAAGGAGAGCGAGTTCATCGAGGCGGCGAAGGTGGCGGGCTTCTCGGACGCGCGTATCCTGCTTAGGCACGTGCTGCCCAACGTCATCTCCTCCTCCATCGTGTTCGCCGCCAGCGACATGGTGCTTTGCATGCTCACCGGCGCGGCCATGAGCTTCCTGGGCCTCGGCGTACAGCCGCCCACCCCGGAGTGGGGCGCTATCATGAACGAGGGCCGTTCCTACATCACCTACGCATCCTGGATGACCTTCTACCCCGGCCTGTTCCTGGGCATCACCGGCGTGGGCCTGAGCCTGCTGGGCGACGCGGCCACGGACATTCTTCGCACGAAGGGGAGGTAGGAAGATGGCGGAAAAATTATTGGAAGTCAAAAACCTGAAAACCTATTTCAAGACCCGCGAAGAACTGGTGAAGGCCGTGGACGGCGTTTCCTTCTGCGTGTACAAGGGCGAAACCTTCGGCCTTGTGGGCGAAAGCGGCTGCGGAAAAAGCCAGACCTGCCGCTCCATTCTGGGGTTGATTAAAAAGCCCGGTAAAGTGGTGGATGGCCAAATTCTGCTCAACGGCCAGAACCTTGTGGGGCTGAAGGAGCGGGAACTGCGCAAGTACCGCGGCAAACAGATGTCGGTCATCTTTCAGGAGCCGATGACCTCGCTCTCGCCGGTATTGAAAATTAAAAAGCAGATCATGGAAATCTACGACGATCAGCCCATGACCCGCAAGGAAAAGAAGCAGAAGGCCATCGACCTACTGCGTATGGTGGGCATTCCTTCGCCGGAAACGCGCATCGAGGAATACACGCACCAGTTTTCCGGCGGCATGCGCCAGCGCGCGATGATCGCCATGGCGCTGGGCGCGAAGCCCAAGCTGTTGATTGCCGACGAGCCGACCACAGCGCTGGATGTAACCATACAGGACCAGATTATGAAGCTCATCAACCAGCTGAAACAGGAGCTGGACATGAGCGTGGTGCTGGTAACCCACGATCTGGGCGTGATCGCGCAGATGTGCGACCGTGTGGCCGTGATGTATGCCGGGCTGATTATGGAAATGTGCGACGTGGTGACGCTGTTCGCGCATCCGCGCCACCCCTACACCTACGGCCTCATGCACTCCCTGCCGGATAACGAGGGCAAGGGCGGAAAGCTGACAGCCATCGCGGGCTCGCCGCCCAACCTCGCGCACCTGCCGGAGGGCTGCCCCTTTGCGCCGCGCTGCACGATGTGCGGGGATATCTGCAAAAAGGTACGCCCGGAGCTTGCGGAAATCGCGCCCGGCCACATGGTGCGCTGCCATTTTGCGGAGCAGACCGCCGCCTTCAAGGGCATCATCACCGTACCGGAAAAGGAGGCGTAAGGCATGGCCGAAACAAAGATCGATTATCAGCACACGCAGCCGCTGGTGCAGGCGCAGGGCGTATCCAAATGGTTCCCCGTCAAGCGCGGCATTATCGAGGCGATTCAGCGCAGGCCCAAGCGGTATGTGAAGGCCGTGGACGACGTTACGCTGACCGTTTACCGCGGCGAATGCCTCGGGCTGGTGGGCGAAAGCGGCTGCGGCAAAAGCACGCTGGCCCGCACCATTATCCGCCTGTACGACCCCACCAAAGGCAAAATCATCATCGACGGCACGGACATTACCCGGCTGAACGGCAAAGCGCTGCGCACCGTGCGGCCCAAAATGCAGATGATTTTTCAGGATCCCTATTCCAGCCTGAACCCCCGCATGTCCGTAAAGGAAATTTTGGGCGAGATTCTTCGCGTGCACAAAATGGTGCCCTCAAACAAAGTGGAGGAGCGCATTTACGAGCTGATGGCCATGTGCGGGCTCTCCGCCGATTACGCGTCGCGTTTCCCCGGCGAGTTCTCCGGCGGGCAGCAGCAGCGCGTGGGCATCGCGCGGGCGCTGGCGCTGCAGCCGGAGTTCATCATCGCGGACGAACCTGTGTCCGCGCTGGATGTATCCATACAGGCGCAGATTATCAACCTGCTGGGCGACTTGCAGCAGCAGCTGGGGCTGACGCTTCTGTTCATCTCCCACGACCTGCGCGTGGTGCGCTACATCACCCACCGCGTGGCGGTAATGTATCTGGGCAGCGTGATGGAGTTGGGCCCGTCGGAGGACGTGTTCACCCACCCCTATCACCCCTACACCTCAGTGCTCACCAAAGCAGCGCCGGTGCTGAACCCGCTTAACCGCACCCGCGAATACGCCATCGAGGGCGAAACGCCCAGCCCCATCAACATGCCGTCCGGCTGCCGGTTCCACCCGCGCTGCACGCATTGCAAAGAGAAGTGCAAACAGGAAGCGCCGGAGCTGCGTGAGCTTGCGCCGGGCCGCTTCGTGGCCTGCCACTACCCCCTGGAGGCGGAAGAATGAGGCTGGAAACACTCTGCTGGCCCGACGCCGAAGCCGTGCTCGCGCGCGACCCGGTGGTGATCCTCCCCATGGGCACGCTGGAGGTGCACGGCAGGCACCTGCCGCTGAACACCGATATGCTGGCCCCCGACCGCGTAGTTACGCTGATCGAGCAAAAGCGCCCGGAGGTGCTGATTCTTCCTTCGCTGCCCGTTGGCGAATGCGACTCGCAAACCGAATTTCCGGGCACGATTTCGCTGGGGCCAGAGCTGCTGTACGAGGTGCTTCACCGTATCTTTTTCTCGCTGTACCGGCACGGCGCGCGCCGGTTTATCGCCCTGAACGGGCACGGCCCCAACGTACGGCCACTGGACCGTGTGGGGCTGGATTTGGCCCGCGCGGGCGCGCGGCTCGCGGAGCTGAACTGGTGGCGCTACGTGTGGGACCTGAACCCCGCGTGGAAAGGCGGCCACGGCGGCGGGCAGGAAACCGCGGCCATCCTCGCCATTGACAGCAGTCTGGTAAACAAGCAAAATTACGAGGCGGCTAAAATGGAAGGCCTGTCGCCCGAGTTCCCGGCCTCCGGCTGGGATACCGTAGCCTTCCGGGGCGTAAACGTGCCTGTGCCGCGCCCCGACATCCGCGTAACGGACAACGGCTGGCTGGGCGGCGACCCGCTGGAAACCGCCACGGCGGAATGGGGCGAAACCATGCTGGCCGCCGCGGCCGACTGGGCCGCGGACTTCATCGACGCGTATCAAAAAATCTCATTGGAGGCGTAAACGCAATGCGTATCGCAAACTTAAACTGGGTGGAAGCGGAGGAATACTTCAAAAAGAACGACATCATCCTGCTTTCCGTGGGCAGCATCGAGTGCCATGGCAAACATCTGCCACTGGGCACGGATACGCTGATTCCCACCAAATTGCTGGATCTTATTGAGCCGCAGACGGACGTGGCCATCGCGCCCATTATCCCCTACGGCGCGTGCGACTCGCAAACCGATTACCCCGGCACCGTATCCCTCGGCGTGGATACGCTCTACGAGGTTTTCACCAAGCTCACCGAAGGCTACTACCGTCACGGCGTGCGCCGCTTCTGCGTGCTCAACGGGCACGGCGGCAACATCCCGGTGCTGGACCGTGTGGCGATTGATCTTTCGCGCAAGGGCTGCATTATGGCGGAGCTGAACTGGTGGCTGATGGCGTGGGATTTGGACCTGAAATGGAAGGGCGGCCACGGCGGCGGCGAGGAAACCGCCGGCATCCTCGGCGTGGACCCGAAGCTGGTGCGCTGGGATCTGGTGGAGGATCTGAAGTTCAAGCCCGTTTCCGACGAAATCGAAGCCACCGGCTTTAAGACCGTGCGCTTCAAGGGCGTGGAAATTCCCATGCCGCGCCCGGTAACGGACATCAGCGACAACGGCTGGATCGGGCCGGATCACCCCAACACCGCCACCGAAGAATGGGGTAAAGAGATGCTCGACGCCTGCGCCAAATACATTGCGGAATTTATGGCCGCTTTTCGCCGCGTTCCGCTGCCTGAAAGGAAGTAACCACCGATGAACCATCTGGAAATGATCGCGGCGCTTTCCAACGCCAACGGCGCGCCTGGCTTCGAGGACGAGGTGCTGCTGGCCGCGCGGAAATACGCGCCCAAATCCCTCACGGTAACGGAGGACAAGTTCCGCAACCTGTATTTCCGCCGCCCGGACAGCGGCAAAAAGCCCGTGGTACAGCTGGACGCGCACACCGACGAGGTCGCCTTTATGGTGCAGTATATCAACCCTAACGGCACGCTGCACTTTGTAACGCTGGGCGGTATTGTGAACTCCAACATCCCCGCGCACCGCGTGCGCGTGCAAACTAAAACCGGGAAGTGGATTCCCGGCGTAACCGCCGCCAAGCCGCCGCATTTTATGACGGACGCGGAAAAGCAAAAGATGCCCGAAGTAAGCGACATGGCCATCGACATCGGCGCGACCTCGCTGGAAGAGGTGCGGGATGTGTACGGCGTGCGCGTGGCCGCGCCCGTGGTGCCGGATGTGACGTTTGAATACGACGACCAGCACGACACCATGATCGGCAAGGCGTTCGACTGCCGGCTGGGCTGCGCCGGGGTGCTGGCGACGCTTAACTCCCTCGAAGGTGAGACGCTGGATGTGGACGTGGTGGGCGCGCTCTCCGTACAGGAGGAAATGGGCCTGCGCGGGGCCACCGTCACCTCCCGTACGGTAAAGCCGGACATCGCCATTGTGTTTGAGGGCTGCCCCGCCGATGATACCGTGGTGGAACCCTGCGCCGTGCAGACGGCGATCCGCAAAGGCCCGATGCTCCGGCACATCGACGCGCGGATGATCACCCACCCCCGTTTCCAGCGTTTCGCGCTGGATCTGGCGGAGAAGCTGAACATCCCCTGTCAGGAAGCGGTGCGTACGGGCGGCTCCACCAACGGCTCACCCATCCACCTTTCCAACGCCGGGGTGCCCTGCATCGTCATCGGGCTTCCGGTGCGCTACATCCACAGCCACTACGGCATCGCCTCCTACGAGGATTTCCAGAACGCCGTCAAGCTGGCGGGCGCGATTATCCGCGAACTCAACGCGGATGTGCTGGCCGGGTTCTAAACCGGCAGGGGTGAAAAGAACGCGAGCGGTATCGCGCTTAATTCGCAGCGGGTTGGTTTTATACAACGCAAAGCCGCGCGCAATTTTACGCGTGTCCGGAATGTTGCGGCGAGTACGGAGATTTACTCCTGCGGCTGCCTGTACGATCCCCCTCGTTTCCCTTTCCAACACCAACTGATCCGGGCCGCCCAACCGGGCGGCCTTTAGCCTGCTAAAAAGTGGCGTCTGCCACTTTTTTGATTTCCGGGTGCTGTTTGCGGGCAAACCGCCACCGCCCCTCCCAGCCGGCAAAGCCGGTGATACGATTACCGTCGCTGGGCCGCAGCCCTTCGATACCGGTAAGGTAAACAAGTTCTTTTGCTGGCTGAAAAGGTAAACAAGATTTTACTGGTCAGGGCCGCCCAACCGGGCGGCCCTGTTTTCTAAAATTTTTCATATCCGTTTTAAAAGGCATGAACCGTACCCGGTGATTCGTTATCATTACTGTATTAAGTAGACATGTTTTTCTGTTTTGTATTGACTTTCAGCCGTTATTCTTTTATCTTTATATACAGGAAATTTCACGCGGTTCCTGTTTGCCGGACTCGGTGCGGCCGATCTCCGCATTCACTGCCGTTAACAGGCTGATCCCCGTAAAATCAGGCGTCTTGCCGTGTAGAGCGTTTATTTTTGAATCCGGCTCTGGGCAGGCATCGAATACGGCCCCGTTGTTCCCGCCGGGAAACGGCATCTGCCATGCGGTGCAATGATCTTACAAAAATAAGGATACGGTTTTCACGGCGTAAACTAACGGTATATCTCTCCTCTTACGGTTACAAAACCCAACGCGGTTTCATCGAAACACGTGACTCTATATTTCGAAGGGAGACATCATTCCATGAAGAAAAGAACGCTCTCCGTCCTCGTCCTGGTGTTGCTTCTGGTGTCCATGCTGCCCGTCGTAAGCGCTTCCGCGCTCATCGGCCCCCAATACGTTTCCACCGGCAACGGCAAGGGGCTGTATCTCCGATCCGGTCCTTCCAAGGACTACGACATTCTCACCTCCATCCCCTATGGCGCGCAGGTAGACTCCTGCGAGTATTACGACTCAGTTTGGTGCGAGGTTACCTACAAGGGTTACGACGGCTATTGCATGCGCCGCTACCTCTCCTCCACCAAGCCCGGCGTAACCCCCACCCCAACCCCCTCCGGCGATACCACGATTTCCTATAAAAATTTCAGCAAAACAAATTATTACGTCACCGTGCGCCCCTCCACGCCGTCCGGCTTTGTAAACCTGCGTTGGGCGCCCTCCAAGAAGACGGATGTCCAATCCACCTATTACGCCGGTTATACCCTGCGCGTGCTTGCACAGGATTCTACCTGGGCGCAGGTGTTGGACGAGGGAGACGGCACATGCGGTTTCATGATGCGAAGCTTCCTTACCGACGCCGGCGACGGCGGGTCGTTCGGCAGTACCAACGGAAATTAAATCAATCCGCACCCTATTCAAAACCCGAATACTATTAGGGAGGAACCAAGATATGAAGAAAATTCTGGCGATTGTAACCGCGGTCGTACTCACGTTCTGCTGCACCGCCGCCTTTGCCGAGGTCGTTACCTTTCAGGAGGACAGCACGGATTTTAACATCCAGATGGAACTGCCCGAGGGCGCAACCGTAGGCGAACAGGAAGCGTCGGAGCTGGTGAGCGTGTGCGAAATCCAGAGCGAGGGCCTTGCCGACGTTTACATTACCATTGCGCCGTCGGATATCTACGATAAGCTTTCCATGAACGACCTGAGCGACGAGGATGTGGACAGCCTCGTTTCGATGGCGACTGCGCAGTACGATAACCCCGAAGTGAATATCGAAATCACCCCCAGCGGCAACAAGTACATCCACGTTAATTCGGACGCCGGTATCGATTCCGTTTTCACGCTGTATCTCGGCTACTTTGTGGAGCTTACCCAATGGCACGAGGATTACAGCGCGATTACCGACGCGGATTACGCCTTCATGCTGCAACTGCTGCATAACATTGAGTTTTTGCCGGTAGAATAAGCCGACAGCCCGGGTTACGCCGCGTAAATCCGCGGTGTTCCGGCAGGGCAAAATTGAATACGATCCCAACCGGGCGAACGGGAGCTTGTAACAGCTCCTGTCCGCCCGGTTTCTTTACCTGTGCTTTTTCCAATGCCGACGGTTTCCACCCCGGCAACCGTCCATGCCGGGGCGTTCCGCGTTTCAACCTTAGAACGCGTTTTAAACATCCCGCAACATCCTATGTGCGAAGCCAAGCCGCACGCAGGCGAGGGCGCACACGGACGTACATAGCCGCCCGTTGTGGCACAGGCGGCAAAGCAGACGAGCCGTTTTTACGCAAGCAGAGGCGCAGCGGCTTGTACCGCTGCGCCTCTGCGAGCTGTTATCAACCCTATTTCACTTCAAGCCGCCGTTCAAAATTCCCCAGAATCATATCCGGCGATACCACAAACGTGAAAATGTTCGGATCCTGCTGGAGTAAAAACCTCTTCAGGAACTGCCAT
>JAQUXV010000081.1 GCA_028692205.1 Eubacteriales bacterium | reverse complement strand
GCTGCGGCGTGTTCGAAACATGGGCGCGCATCGTGCTTCCGGCGGCGAAAAGCGGGCTGGCGATTGTGGCGATCTTTGCGTTTTACAACGTATGGGGCGAATACACCCTGTGCATGACGCTGGCCACGAAGGAAACGGCCATGCCGATTTCGGTCGGCGTTGCGCTGCTAAAAAGCGAGGGCGGCTGGCAGTACGGCGTACTGGGCGCGGTGATTACCGTGGCGCTGATACCGCCGATTCTGATTTTTATGATTTTCCAAAAACAACTGGTGTCCGGGGTTATGAGCGGCGCCATCAAAGGGTAGGGAGGGCTTTTCCATGCAAATTTACGTAGGGAAGAATACAGAGGATATGGGCCAAAAAGCCGCGGCGGATGCCGCGGCGCTTCTGCGGGAGACCATTGCGAAAAAGGGGGAAGCGCGGCTTGCGCTTTCCACGGGCGCGTCGCAGTTTGAGACGCTGGCCGCGCTGGTGAACGAGAATGTGGACTGGACGAAGGTGACGATGTTCCATCTGGACGAATACGTTCAACTGTCGGAAAGCCATCCCGCGAGCTTCCGTAAATACCTGAAGGAGCGCTTTGTCAGCAAGGTGCCGCTGAAAAAGGCCTATTTCGTAAACGGCGAGGCCGACACAGCCGAAACCATCGCCGCGCTGACCGAGGCCATTACCGCCGCGCCGGTGGACGTGGGGCTGATCGGCATCGGCGAAAACGCGCATGTGGCCTTCAACGACCCGCCTGCGGATTTTGATACAAAGGCCAGCTACATCGTGGTGAATCTGGACCACCGCTGCCGCTTGCAGCAGGTTGGAGAGGGCTGGTTCGCCACCGAGGCGGATGTACCCAAACAGGCGATTTCCATGACGGTGTCGCAGATTATGCGCTGCGAGCATATTCTGACCATTGTGCCGCACGACGTAAAAGCGGATGCCATCCGCAAAACACTGACGGCTGCGGAAGCGACGCCGATGGTGCCCGCGTCGATCCTGCGTACGCACGCGGACTGGCGCCTGTACCTTGACGCCGATTCGGCAAAGGATACGCCCCCCGAAGTGCTGGCACATCCCACGGGGCTGCCGAAACGGTAAAAACGATGCTGACACCGGGCTGGTGCAGCCCCGGCGGGCTGCAACGATAGATGTAACACTGCCGGTTGCGAAACGGCAAGGGGCAGGTTATCCGCTTCTTGCCGTGACGGTTTTCTTGGACTTGGAAGGTTGGTCTGCCGACAGTTAGCGCCGCCGTTTCAGGCGCATTTAACCGACGGGCGGGTTTGCCTGCGGTCGTTTTGCTGAAAACTGGGGAACCTGCTAAAGAGGAACACGCTGAACATCACAGGAGGGGAAAGCGGATGCTGCTGGGGAAAGCGACGCGGGAGATTACGCCCCGCGGGCCTGTGTACCTGATGGGCTACGCGGCGCGCTGGGGCCGGAAGACCCGCGGCGAAGTGCATGACCCGATTTATACAAAAGCGCTCTATCTGCAAAAAGGCGGCGAACGCCTGCTGCTGATTACCGCGGACCTGTGCGAACTGACGTACGACGTATGTAGCCGGATGCGGCAAAAAATTGCGGAGGCGACGGGTGTGCCGCATGTGGTGATTGCGCTCACGCACACGCATTCCGCGCCGAATACGGCCCCGCAGGCTGCGGAGGACGATTATGACCCGCAATGGCTGGAATGGGTGCTGGGCCGGATGACGGAGGCTGCGTTGGAAGCGATAGCCTCTCCGACTGAAGCGCTCGTAAGCGCGGCTCAGACCGTCGTGCAGGAAGTGGGCAAAAACCGCCGCCCCGGTAAAACCGTTACGGACCCCACGCTTACCGTGCTGGCCTTTACCGGCAAGGGCGGCGAGGTGGTTACGCTGCTGGTAAACTACGCCTGCCACGCTACCGTGCTGGATGGAAACAGCTACGCGATCTCCGCCGATTATCCGGGCTTTTTGTACCGGCAGCTGGAGGCGCGCTGCCCCGGCGCGATGGTGCAGTTCACCAACGGCGCGGCGGGGGACATTAACATCGGCTATTCCAGCGACGCGACGGCGCTGGGCGTGCCGATGGATTTCCGCACCTTTGCCGTAGCGGAGCAAAAGGCGGCTGTCTTGTCTGAAAAAATAGCCGAAATGCTGAAAACCATGCCCGAGCCTGTGGACGATTTGCAGGTGATCCCCTTTGCGGTGGATTATCCGCTGCGGAAAAACCGCCCCACGGCGCAGGCACTGCGCGCCGAGCTTGCGAAGCTTGCGGCGGAGGCGGACGCCGCGCCGGACGGGGAAGCCCGGCAGGCCAAAAAGCTGAAATGGATCTACGCCATGTGTCTTCTGCAAACGCAGACGGGCGTGGGAGAGGGCGAAACGAAGTCCACGGAATCCATGCTGCTGAAAATCGGCGACGCGCTGCTGGTGACCACGCCGACCGAGCTGTTCGCCGAGGGCGGCATGGCGGTCAAGGCGGCGCTGCCGCAAGGGCATCCCGCCGTGGTGCTTGGTTACGCCAACGGGTACGTGGCATACCTGCCCACGCCGGAAGCAATGCGGGAGGGCGGCTACGAGGCGGAAACCACGCCCTTTGCCGAAACCGCCATGCAAACGCTGGTCGACCGGGTGGGAGAAGCCGCCCAAAAGCTGCGCGGCTGATTATTTCCTGCCCAGACGGAAAAAGCGCAGCCGTTTTACGGAGGCGGGCGCTGCTGCCTGTCGTACCAATACCGCGTTTATCCGCCAACCCGGATGGTAGTTGTTCCGGAGATTGAGGAGCAACTGCGGGAAGCGGCAGAGGGTAAGACAAAACACAATCAATTCGCCCGAACGGGGAAAAGCAACCGTTTTACGGAGGCGAGCGCTGCTGCCTGTCGTACCAATACCGCATTTATCCGCCAACCCGGATGGCTGTCGTTCAGACGATTGCGGAGCAACCACGGGAAGCGGCAGAGGGTAAGACAAAACACAATCAATTCGCCCGAACGGGGAAAAGCAGCCGTTTTACGTAGGCGAGCGCTGCTGCCTGTCGTACCAATACCGCATCTATCCGCCAACCCGGATGGCTGTCGTTCCGGCGATTGCGGAGCAACCGCGGGAAACGGCAGAGGGTAAGCAGAAGCACAATCAATTCAAGCCCCGCTTTGCGTTACGGCGCAGGGCGGGGCCTTATCGGTTTATAGCGCGCGGCCCGGTTGCCTACCCCGGAACGGCGTGGGTGTTGTGGAGCCGGGCGCTGTACCCGCACGTTTCTCGGCCATACGCACGGGTCGAAGGGCTTACAGGCATTGCGCGTAGGGGCGGGCTGTTGGCTGTCCGGCAAACCTCTTCAAGCGGAGCGAAAGCGTGTATGCCGAGGATGCGAAGCCTGCGCGCGAAAGGCCGTGTGCTTTTCGCCGCGATCACTGCCGGGATACCCCGCGTGCAGGCCGGGGTTGCCTTCGTTTTCCCATATACCGCTTCGAAAAGTTTTCGGCGCGCTGGTAAAATATCCCGGATTCATAACCGTTTCGCGGGGGCCCTCTGCCGTAAAAAGCGTATCAATACGGTACTTTCGCGCTATGGGGTTCCGTTGTACTGCGAAAATACTTTACGTTTCAACCGCGAAAGTTTATAATAATAAAATCTGAATCGACCCGTTGCCGCGGGTTGGGGCTATGCTGTCGCGCGTATGCGCGGGACGGCGGAACAGGACGGCGTTCGGCGCGCGATGCCGGGCGGCAATCCCGTATCGGTTTGGGGATTAAATGCGCTTTCCGTTTCACCTGTGGTTGCCGGTAACCGGCGCAACCGGCGTACGGCGGCGATATTCCCGGCTGAACCGCGTCTTACGGCCGGGAGAACGCCGGTTTTGTCCGGCACCGGAAAGCCCGCAGGCCAAAGCGCATTCTTCACGGGGGAACCGGGTAAAATCGATCGTAGGGTTGCCTTGTCATCCGTCAGTGCCCCGGGTTCTTGTAATGTACGACGCGGGAGATGATCGAATGAAAATTCTGCTTACCGGTCTTTTACCTTCCGCAGCCAAAGACGTCTGCGTCCGCCTCGCGCGGGAAGGGCATCAGGTCTCGGTGATGGGCCATATCCGCAACCCGGAAATTTTCCGGACGGCGGATGTGGAGGTACACGAGGACCTGCTTGGGCAGAAAAGGCTGGCGGCTTTTATGGACGCGTCGCGTTTTCAGGCGATCGTGTTCTTTTTTGCATGCCAGAGCGAGGACCTGTACGAGTACGGTTCCGCACAGGGCGCGCTGCTAGACGATCTTTTCGCGATTCAAAACATCGCCGCGAACAACAATGTAGAACGTTTTATGCTGGTAACCGACCGCCGCGTATTCGGCAGGACGCAGGAATGCCGGGAGGATGAGATTCCCTACCCCGATTCGCCTACCGGCGTGCTGATTAAGGCGGCGGAAGACTGCCTGCGCTGCTCTGGGGAACGGATTCTCCTGATTCGCGTTACCAGCCTGTACGCGATCGGGGATACGGATAGCTTTTTTGCCTATGTCGACCGCTGCGCGCGCGGTGAGCGCGTGTTCCATATGAACGGCTCGCCGGAGTCCGTTTGCGATTTTGTGCATGCCGACGATTTTGGCATGTTTATCCATCAGGCGTTGGAAAACCATTTGTCGGGCGTGGTTCACCTGGGCTATGGCGAGGGATGCGCCTGCGCCGACATTATCGCGCGGATCAAGGCGCGTTTGCCCGCCCTGAAAGTGGAGTATTCAGAAAACGCCAGGCCGTCCGGCACGCTGAAGCTGCACAATATTCGGACGACGGACTGGGTTCCTCGGCACAATTACATGGAGGAACTGGATACGCTGCTGAGCGCTTCCGCGCCGAAAAAGAACAGGTCGCTCCCCGTGCGTATACGGGAATGGGCGCGCCGCAGGCTGGGCAAAGCGTTGCCGTGGGCGGAGATGATTTTGTTCGCGCCGCTGGTATGGTGGGTCAGTCAGGCTTCCACCGCCAACGCCACGTTCCGTTTTATTGATTTTTGGCTGCTGTATGTGGCGATCATCGGCACCACCTACGGGGGCGCTATGGGCTCGATTGCCGCGCTGGTCGCCTTTGGGAGCTACCTGCTGGAGTGGATTCAGGCGGGCAACCAGGCCTATTTACTTTTCTATAATATTGATAACTGGCTGGTGCCCGTCGGCTATATGCTGGCCGGGGCGCTGTTCGGCTATATCCACGACAGCCAAAAAGCGAAGATTGATTTGCTGGAAAATGAAAAAAAGAACCGCGACGCCGAAACCCAGTTTATCCGGACGATGTACGATCAGGCTTACCGGGATCGGAACCGCCTGCTGGAGCAGGTGGTCAGCTACCGGGACAGCTACGGTCGTATTTACCAGATCACCCGCGAACTGGATACCATGCAGCCACAGCAGGTGTTCCTTTCAACGCTGGACGTGGTGGAGGATACCCTGCAAAACCACTCCGTATCCATTTATGCCTGCAAGGAGAACCGCTCTTTCGCGCGGTTGATCATCCATTCCCGCGACTTGAAAAACCTGCCGCGCTCGCTGGATCTGGATAAATTCCCCAAGCTCAGGGACGCGCTGAATGCCCACCGCCTGTTTGTGAACACGGCGCTGGAGCCAGGCTACCCCGCCTACGCCGCGCCCGCCAGCGACGAGCAGGACGGTTTGGCCGCCATTATGCTCTGGGATGTGCCGTTTGACAAGCAGACCCTGTATTTTGAAAACCTGCTCAACGTGGTGGCCGGGCTGGTGCAGTCGGCTATGGCGCGGGCGCTGAAATATTTTAACGTCTCCGGGGATATGTATCTGGCGGATACGCGGATTTTGAACGATCAGGCTTTCCGCTCCGCGCTAGGCGTGTACCAGAATATGCGCCGCAACCATACCGGCGATTATTTGCTGGTGCGGCTGAAAACGGCGGGCGCGCTGTCGCAGGAGGAGATGGACCAGCGCATCGGCCGGGCAACGCGTGCCACCGATATCGTCGGTCGCCTGAACGACGGCGAATACTATGTGCTGTTCCCGCAGGCGAGCACGGAAAACCTGCTCCAGATCAGCGACCGTTTCCTGCGGGAGAAGATCCGGTGCGAAGTGATTTCGCAGGAGGTTGCGTATGGATGACAGCTATTTTTTAATCATGCTGCTGGCCCTGCACATCCTTGTTACCATTTCTGTGGTTTCCAGCGCGCCCAAAGGACGCCTGAACACGGCCCCGATCTTCCTGTGGATGTTCCTGCTGCCGGGGGTTGGCCTGCTTACGGGCTGGCTGCTGCTGCATCCCGGGCAGGAAAAGCCGCCCGAAGGCGAATGGCTCCGCCAACAGCGGGATATGAACCAGAATATGGTGGCATGGTCCTCACAAAACGCGGAGGTTGTGCCGCTGGAAGAAGCGCTGTTGATGAACGACCCGCGCAAGCGCCGAGTCATGATTATGAACATGCTGCGGGCCGACCCCAAAAAGTACCGGGACGTGCTGCTGGTGGCGCGTTTTAACGACGATCCGGAAACCGCGCATTACGCAACCGCGACCCTAATGGAAATGCAGCGGCAGCTGCAGATGGATATTCAGCGCTATCAGCAGCGGCTGAAGGGCGAACTGAACAGCGAGCCCGCATGGGACGATTATTTGAATACGCTCAACGAGTTTTGCCAGAGCGGGTTTACCGAAGGGCAGGCGCTCCGCCGGCAGCGGCTGGTGCTCGCCAAGGCCCTGCGGGAGGCGCTTTCGCGCTGGGAAAAACCCGAATGGTTCAGCATGGGCGTACGGAATGATCTGGCGCTGGGGCAGGGGCAGGAGGCGTGGGGAAAAGCGCGCCGGATGCTGACCAACTGGCCGCATGAGGAATGTTCCTGGCTGGAAATGATGCGCGTGTGCGTGCAGACGCACGATCAGGCGGGAATGCGCGCCCTTTTAATGGAGGCCAGGGAAACCCCGGTGGACTGGACCGGCGCCGGCAGGGAACGGCTGCAGTATTGGGCGGGGAAAATATAATGAAAAATCCGTTGAGAAGGTGGACGATCCGACCGGTGTTGGTGATGGTGGCCTTGCTTGGGGCAGTGCTGCTGGCCAACCAGGGGATGCCCCTGCAGGTTCGGCCCGCAATTTTGGATTATTTAAGCACGAACACCGTTGCGGCGCAGGCCGGGACAACCGACGCGGGCGTGCTGGTGGCCTACGACCCGGAGGTTGAGGCCGAAGCCGCCTGCGCGCTTTCCGTAACGGGCATGCTGGAACAACTGCACATTGCGTGGCGCAGCGTGCCGTTGGACGAAACGCTGACAGACGAACTCCCGGGCGCGAAAACCCTGCTGGTCTGCTCGCAGGATCTTACGCCGGTCGCATCCTGCGTGCGGGAGCTTATAAACTGGGTAACGGACGGCGGCAGGCTTGGGCTGATGATGGTGCTGCGCGACAACGACACGTTTGATATTCTGAGCCACAAACTCGGCGTTGCGGAGCATTCGAACCAGTACCAGCCGTACGGGTCGCTGCGCTACGTAGCCGATATCCTGCCCCTGTGGGAGACCGGGAAAGCCTACAGCGCAAACGGCGCCATCACGGACTACACGCTTCCCGTAAGGCTGGAGGACGATTGCGCCGTTTACATGGAAACGGCGGAGGATAACCCCTTCGTGCTGATGTGGTCCCGCGATATCGGCAAGGGCCGGGTGCTGGTGAATAACAATACCCTGATCCAGCATAAGGATAGCCGCGGCTTTTCGCTGAGCGCTTATCTGCTCTTGCAGGATACGGTGCTGTACCCCATTATCAACGCGGGCATGGTGTTCATTGACGATTTTCCCGCACCGCAGCCGTCAGGCGTCGACGAGGCGCTGCTGGCCCAATACGGCTATGATATTCAGGGCTTTTACCGCAACCACTGGTGGCCCAATATGAAATCGCTGGCATTGGCCAACGAGCTTCGCTATACCGGCGTATTGATTGAAACCTACAACGATACCGTCTCCGGCCCTTTTGAGCCGGACACGAAACAATCCACCCTGATCCGGTATTATATGTCGGAATTGCTGCAAACTGGCGGGGAAGTAGGGCTGCACGGCTACAACCATCAGCCTCTGTGCCCGGACGGCTTTCAGTATTCGGGCGAAAACTATAAAACGTGGTCGTCCGCTGCGATGATGGCCGCCAGCCTGAAGGAGTTGAGCCGTTACGGCTCGAAATTCCTCACCAATACCGCGTTTCGCACCTACGTGCCGCCCTCCAACTACTTAAGCGACGAGGGCAAGGCAACACTTCTGAAAACCTTGCCGGAAATCCGTACCGTTTCGGGGGTTTACTATCCGGAAACCGGCACCAACGCGCTGGTTCAGGAATTCTGCGAGGAGAAGGACGGCTCCGTTTCGGTGCCGCGTATTACCTCCGGCTTTATCCTCGATGAGTATAACGGGATGCGTCTGGCGCAGGAGCTGATGCTCCACGGTGTATTTTCGCACTTTATTCACCCGGACGACGTTCTGGACAGCGACCGCGGGGCCGATGCGGGCTGGGCGGCCATGTACGAAGGCTTCTCCGAAACCATTCAGAAAATTATCAGCCGGTACCCCCAACTCCGGTGGTCCACGGCGTCCGAAGGCGCGGCGGCGGTGCAGCGGTACGACCGGCTGAGCGTAACCTGCGAGGAAACGGATAACGGGCTTTCGGTAGCGCTGTCCCCGTATTACGATACGACATGGCTGGCCCTGAAAACTCCACATGCTGTGCGCACGGTGGAGAACGGCGAATGCTTTTCCATCGCGGATAATTTTTACTGGGTGCGCGCGGACGGGCCGGAGCTGAATATCCTGTGGGAGGACGGCACATGAGAATCTGTGTGATCTGCGAAGGCAGCTATCCGTTCGTAATGGGCGGCGTATCCTCCTGGCTGCAGGGACTGATGACCGGCATGCCGCAGCATACTTTCACCATCTGGGCCATCGGGGCGCAGAAGAAGCAGCGCGGCCATCTGGCTTACAAGCTGCCCGAAAATGTGGAAAGTGTGCGCGAGGTTTTTCTGGATGAAATTCTGGAGGGACCGGCCATTCGAAATCAGCGCGCCTTCCGGCTTTCCGGCGCACAACGGGATGCGCTGAAGCGGCTGATCAGCTGTGAGGATCCGGATT
>JAQUXV010000080.1 GCA_028692205.1 Eubacteriales bacterium | reverse complement strand
CCCTTCACATCGCGGTCCAGCATAATAATCGGCATGCCCTTGCCGTGCAGCTCTTTGAGAAAAGCATTGTTATATTCAGCGTTTTCGGACGCGGGCGCAATGATGATACCGTTGATATTCAGCTGCTTCAGCAGGCTCAGGCAGCGGATTTCCTTGTTGGGGTCCTCGTTGATATCGCAGATGACCGTCTCAATGCCCTGCTGGTCGAACACGGCAATAATCGCCCGGATGATCTGTTGGAAAAATGCGTTTTCAATATCCGGCACCACAATGCCGACTACCGCCTCGTGTGTAGCGGAAGTAAGCCGTTTTTTATACTGTCGGGGCGCATAGCCGTTTTCCCCGGCAATTTTCAGCACGGCTGCCTTCGTTTCGCTTTTCACATAGGCGTCCTTATGAAAAACACGTGAGACCGTCGTGGGCGAGACGCCCGCGAGCTTTGCGATCTCCGATATGGAAGAGGTTTTTTTCATCTTTCCCACTCCTTTGCCCCTTCTATATCGCTCGGATCGCGCCTTCGCGGATTCGTCCGTCTTATCAGGCATACGCCGTCTTTCTTTTCCTGCGACATCGTAATATTCAAACCCCACAATTTCATTCAAATCCGGACGGTGCTTGCCTTTTGTTTGCTCCGACAGCACATTATAACAGAAACAAAAAACATTTGCATCCACTTTCCTTTTTTTACCGGTATTGGATTTACAACATAGTATACACCCATTTGTAAAGCCATAACAGAGCAAGAATCGTATGAAAATGGATATTCCCTGATCCCGAAGGAACATCATATATTACAACAAACGTATAGAAACAAAGGGTTTTCGTTCTCATGCATGGGATGTCGCAATCCGTTGATGTTTCATTTCAGACCCGCGAAAAAACAAAAAGAGAGTCGGTTTGGCCACTTCTGCAATCGTTACGGCAGTAAAACGGAAAATGTATTGAAACATTATGGATATTTTCACATATGCAGTTTCATAATCAAGTGGTCGCACAGGCATATGAAAAAGCCGCCTTTCGCTTCGGCGGCTCTTCCGTATTTACCTTCACTCTGGTTTCGCGGCACAACCGACGGTGTGTTACAGCGTTACGCGGTACGCTCGGGTTCTTCCGTCTGTACCGGTCAGGTCGTCCCGTTTCTACCCGAGATTTTCGGCTATTCAGAGGCGTTTATTTTTTAATTCCATATACCACAGCCTCGTAAGGGCGCAGCGTATGCCGATCCCCCACGGCGGGATAATTGCCGATGAGCAATTCGCCGTCCCGTGGCGCCATCGGCAGGCTTTGTGTTTCTGCGCCAAAGTTGCAGGCAACCAGCAGCTCCTGCCGTTCTCCGTGGCGACGGAAAACCCAAAGCTCGTCGATTTCAGCATCAACAAGCTCATACCATCCATATACCGCAGCTTCGTTTTGCTTGCGAATCCGGATCACTTGCTTGTAGTAGTTCAGCACAGAGTCGGGGTCGTTCGCCTCTGTGGCGGCGTTGATTTGCGCATGGTTCGGATTTACTTTGATCCACGGCGTGCCGGTGGTAAACCCGGCGTTCGCGCCGCCGTCCCACTGCATCGGCGTACGGCAGTTATCGCGGCTCCGCAGGCGCAGGCATTCCATCATTTCCTCCGGCTCGATCAACCCGTTTTCGGTCAATTCCCGGAACATGTTGATGCTTTCCAAATCCCGGTAATCCGAAAGGTCCGTAAAGCCCGCATTGGTCATGCCGAGTTCCTCGCCCTGGTAGATAAACGGCGTTCCCTTCAGCATAAACTCGCAGGTCGCCAGCATTTTGGCGGAAAGCGCGCGGTATTCCTCCCGGTCGCAGCCGAAGCGGGATACGGCACGCGGCTGATCGTGATTGCCCCAGTAGAGGCTGTTCCACGCCTTGCCTTCCAGCTCGGTTTGCCAGCGGGACAAAACGGCGCGCAGTTCCGGCAGGGGGAAGCGTTTCGTCGTCCATTTTCCCAGTCGGCCCGAACCGACGTCCATATGCTCAAACTGGAATACCATGTTCAGTTCGCCGGCATCGAAACCCGCGTATTTTTTCGCTTCCTCCGTCGTAACGCCCGGCGTCTCCCCCACGGTCATCAGGTCGTAGCGCGACAATACTTCCCGGTGCATTTCTTGCAGGAATTCGTGCTCGCGCGGGCCGTTGAGCACCAGCGCCGCGGGATCGGCATACAGCCCCGCCCCCATCGTGGCATTCCCGAAGCGCTGATCCTTAGAGAGCATGCTGATGACGTCCATTCGGAAGCCGTCGATGCCCTTGTCGCACCACCAGCGCATCATGTCGTAAACATCGGCCCTCACCCGCTCGTTTTCCCAGTTGAGATCCGGCTGTTCTTTGGCGAACATATGCAGGTAGTACATAGCCGTGGCCGGGTCATACGCCCAGGCCGGGCCGCCGAAGCAAGCGCCCCAGTTGTTGGGCTCCGCGCCGTTCACACCTTCCCGCCAGATATAATAATCCCGATGGGGATTGGTGAGCGAACTGCGGCTTTCCACAAACCACGCATGCTGATCGGAAGTGTGGTTGACCACCAGATCCATCACTATGCGCAAGCCAAGCTCATGCGCTGTGCCCAGCATCCGGTCAAAATCCTCCATCGTGCCGAATTCCTTCATAATGGCCCGATAGTCGGAAATGTCGTATCCGTTATCCCTATTGGGGGACTGATAAACCGGGCTCAGCCAGATCACGTCCGCACCCAGCGACCGGATATAGGGAAGCCGCGCCGTAATCCCGTTCAGGTCGCCGACGCCGTCCCCGTTGGAATCCTGAAAGCTGCGCGGATACACCTGATAGGCGACCGCTTCTTTCCACCATGTCCGCTTCTCCCGAACATCGGCGTTTTGTTCGTTTTTCATATTGTACACACTCCTGTGGCATCTTCCGGCGATGCCCGCTTATAAATCCGGCGAACCGCTATCGCCCTGCCGGGCAGAGAACGGCGGCGGCAAACTTGCCGTTTACGCCGCAGCGTAATTGTTCACCGCGGAGTATCTTCTTCCTCAAACGCCCGTTACCCTTCTTCTTTCCTACCTGCCATGGCAAGAATTTTCGCGGGCGTTTCCAGATCGGCGCATTCTCGCAAAGTTTCCGGCGCCAGCAGCAAATCCACCTTGCGATTGCCGTATTGCAAGTGTATGCAGGCGCTTTGCGCATCCGGCGCCTCGCAGTGTATTCCCCGAAACCCTTCCTGCAGCCATTGTTTGCGTAGCGCGATCGCCTCCCGGCAGAACCAGCGCATAGCCGTTGCCTCGCCGTCCAGCGTCCGGCGCATCGTGCCCCGGTTGGCCGGGTCGGGCCCGCCGCGCATGGCAACCTCGTCGCCGTAATACAGGCAGGCTTCGCCGGGCAGCAACAACAGCAATAACAGCGCGGCTTTCACCGCAGCGGTGCATCCGCCCGCCTCGGTAAGGGCGCGCGGAAGATCGTGATTCCCTATAAAATTCATGTCGGCGGCGAACCGTTCAGGCGGGCGGCACGCGGTCAGTTCGTTGATCCGGTCGCAGAACGTCTGCGCGCTGATAACGCCCCTCAGCAGAAAATCCCGCACCGCAAAATACAGTGGATAGTTCATCGCGCCGTCGAACTGATCGCCGTTTAGCCACGGCCACGGTTCCCCCCAGATTTCCCCGACGATCTCCACCTGCGGGTTCTCGGCCTTCACCCGTTCCCGAAAGGAGGATAAAAAGCGCGGGCTGATCTCGTCCGGCACGTCCAGCCGCCACGCGTCCAGCCGCAGCTTACGCGTCCAGTCCGCCGCAATGCCGGTGAGGTAGTCGATCACCGCCGGGTTGTCGGTGTTCCATTTGGGCATATTGGCTGCAAAGGCGAAGCATTCGTAGGGCGGATCGGTTTTCATCTCCTCCGACGACAGTTCGTCCGCCGGAAGGCTCCGCGCCCGCGCCTCATCCCGGAACAAAAACCAGTCCCAGTACGGCGACGCCTTGCCGTGCTCCAGCGCATGCCGGAACTGTGGACAGCGGTTGCTTGCATGGTTGAATACGCCGTCCAGCATCAGGCGCATCCCCTGCCGGTGCAGCGCTTCGCTCAGCGCCAGCAGATCGCTTTCCGTTCCCAGCCGGGCATCCACCGCCGTATAATCCACGGTATCGTAGCGGTGATTGGACGGGCTTTGGAAAACCGGGTTCAGGTAAACGCCCGTCACGCCCAGTTCCCGCAAATCCGGCAAGCGGTTCAGCACGCCTTTCAACGTACCGCCCCAAAAGTTCTCCCGATCAGGCATGAAGGTTTCGGCGTCATCTCGGAGCACATGATCCGCAAACCGGTCCGGAAAAATCTGATACCAAACCGACCGTCCTGCCCATTGAGGAACGCGCAGAATTTGCCGTGGAAAGCGATACGAAATTAAAAACGGTTCCACGCGGGCCGCTTCGTTCTCCGATAGCAATCCGTTGGCGGCAAACAATGTTCGCTCGCCCGCGAAGCTTGTCAACTTAAAATGATAATGCAGCTTCCGGGTCGGAAGGGGGATATCCTCACATGTGAACCAGTCGAAAGCCCCGGCAGCGGAAAGGCGCGTCATCGGCATCTGCCGCAGGTTCGGCCTTTTCGGCTCGCCGGGAAGGTAATCGTACGGGTCGCAATAGCAAACCGCGGCTTCGGCAACGTCGCCGCGCGCCGCCTTCAGCAGCAGCCGGCAGCGCGCCTCCGCGTAAACGCACACCCACGGAAGCGTGCTCTGGTGAAAAACGATCAAACAGATTCCCCCTACTCTTTCAACATTCCTTCGGTTACGCCGCCGCGAATCAGATACTTCTGCAGCGTAATATAAACCGCCAGAATGGGAATCAGCGCAATCAGCGACGCGGCGAAAATCAGGCTCCAGTTGTTCAGGTTCTGCCCCTGAAACATTTTCAGCGCAATCGGCAGCGTCCGTTTCGCCGGGCTTTTAATCAGCGTCAGCGCATATAAAAACTCGTCCCACACGTTGGAAAAGGTGATAATGGTGAAGGTGCCGATAGCGGGCAGCGACAGCGGAATGACGATATGAAACCAGATCGTCCACGGCCCGCCGCCGTCGATGACCACGCTTTCCTCCAGCGCGCGCGGCACGGAGAGGAAGCTGCTGCGAAGGAAAAACACGTTCGCCGCAACATTGGTGCCGATATACGTGAGGATCAGCCCTACGTAGGTATCCATCAGCCCGAAGTTTTTAATCATCAGAAATTGTGAGATCAGGTTGGTCAGGGTGGGCACCATCATGCTGAACAGAAGCAGCAGAAAAAGCGCGTTTTTACCCGGGAATTCCAGCCGCGCAAAGCCATACGCCGCCAGGCAGGAAATCAGCATCGTCAGCACCGTGGATAGCGCGCCCACCAACAGGCTGTTTACAAAATATTCGGAAAAATGGTTGGCGCTCCACGCCTCTACAAAGTTTGCCGTATAAAAGCTGTCCGGCAGCAGTTTGGGCGGGTACGGAAGGCTGAACGAATGCGGGGTCATGGCGGTTGCGACCATGTACAGGAACGGGATAAGCGCCATGGCGGAAAACGCAAGGAGGGCCAGATATAAGAAGAACCTGCCGGTTTTCCAGCGAACGACGGCCATTTGCATCGGTTCCCCTCCTTCCTAATTCTTCGTTTCGTGCGTCAGGCGGCGCTGCGCCACCGTCAGCGCAAAGATCATCGCGCCCATTGTGACCGCCTGCGCGGCCGCGTATCCGAAATCATACTTGGAAAAGGCGGTATCGTACATCAGGTTCATCAGTTCATTGGTCGTTCCCAGCGGCGCGCCCTCGGTGATCATCATCACGTGGATGTAAGCGCCGAACCCGCCGATGGTCAGCACCGTCAACAGGTACAGCGTTGTGTTTTTCACCATCGGAATCGTGATGCGGAAGAAGGTCTGCACCGTTCCGGCGGAATCCATCTGCGCGGCTTCGTATACCTCCCGGGGCACATTCTGCAAAGCAGCCAGATCGATAATCATCACCCAGCCGACGCCCTTCCAGATGCCGAACATCCACAGCACCGCGTTCGCCGTCCACTCCTGCTGCAGCCACGCCACCGGCTTAGCCACCAGCCCCGTTTGGAGCAGCGCGAAGTTCACCAGCCCGCCCTTGCCCGACAGAAAAATGAACTTGAAGATCAGTGAAACGATGACCCACGAGGTGATCACCGGCAGATAACTCAACACCTTGAACGTGGTTTTGCCCCGGGTGACGGCGTTGAGCAGGCAGGCGAGAATCAGCCCGAAAAGCATCTGCCCGGGAACGGTAATCAGCGTATACAGCAGGGTGTTGCGCAGCGCGATCAGGTATTTTGTGTCGGCGAACATGGCTGCGTAATGCTGCATGCCCACAAAGCCGGTCATCTGATCCTGCAAAAGATCGTAAGTCGATACGCTCATCACGATGTTGCGCCCCAGCGGGTAGAGCACGAAGAAGCCCAGCAGGATCAGCGCCGGACCCACAAAGGGAAACGCCCTGCGCCACTGGCGAAGGCCGGATTGCAGATTGCGCTGCAAAGCGATCATCCTTTCCACCATACCGGCGGGCGTTCCCGCCGGTCGTTTTACCGCCCGCGCCGGCCCGAATGCGAACCGGCGCGGGAATGATAGTCGTTTAGTTTATTCCTGAAGCAGCGCGTCGATCTGCGCAGCGGCTGCATCCAGCCCATCCTGCGCGCTTACGCTGCCGCGGAGGATGCTTTCGAACGTGGAGTTGAGAATTTCCTCGATGCTCGGCCATTCCGCGGAAGGCGTGCGGGGGTTGGCGGTTTTCAGCTGCTCCACATACGCGGGCAGGTACGCCGACACGGAGGTATCCATCTTGTCCAGGTTGGACGCCATGGTGGGGATCAGGCCCGCCTTGGTCATCGCCAGCTGGGCGTCCCCGCTCATCATATACTGCATAAACGTCCAGGCTGCCTCGGCGTTCTTGGTGGTTTTGGTCATCACAATGTCCTCGCCGCCGACGATGGAATAGCTGTTCCCGTTCACTGTGGGGATGGTCGTGGCGACGTAATTATCGTTCGCCTCGCTGCCGCTGAAGAACCACGGCCCTTCGACGATCATGGCGTAGTTGCCCGCCTCGACGCCGCCCCAGGTATCCGGCGCTTCGCCCAGAATGCAGGGCCCGATGATATTCTGGTCGTACCAGCCTTTAATCGTCTCCATCGCTTTTACGGTCGCTTCGCCGTTGAGGTAGCCGGTCGCCGTAGTGTAATCGGCGTCGGTGATGGAACCGCCAAGCGTCCAGATAAAGGGCAGCATAGCCCAGTTAAAGGAACCCTGAATGGCGAAAAGCCACTGCTCGTTGGCCGGATCGGCTTTATCAACAGCAGCAAGCAGCTCGTCCAGCGTTTTGGGCGGCTCGCTGAAGCCCAGCTCGTGCAGGCGCGCCACGTTGAAGACCGCGGCGGTCGTGTTGGTGTTCAGCGGCAGGCCGTAATGCTTGCCATTGTAGAGCGTGGTTGCCATAGGGCCGGACAGCGCGTCGGCCAGAATGGCGTCGAAACCGTCCAATTCATCCACGGAAGCCAGCGCGCCCAGCTTGGCCATCTGCGCAACCCACGTAATATCCATGCGGATCACGTCCGGCGCCACATCGCCCGCCACCGCGGTAACGAACTGCTGGTTCAGCCCTTCGTAGGGCATCCGAACGGCGTTGACCGTAATATCAGGGTAGGCCGCTTCAAACGCGGGGATAACCTCGTCGTTCAATACCGCTTCTTCGCCCTCGCTGTAGGTGTGCCAGAATGTGATTTCCGTCTGCGCCATCGCGGCCGGTACGGCCCCGCACAGCAGCGCGAGCGCCAGCAACAGGGACAGGATTTTTTTCATCGGGATATCCTCCTTCTATCGGTTCGGTAGTTTCTTTATTCATCCTTCCGCGCGCTTTCTCCGTAGCCTTCGGGGTTGCGGCGCGACGTGCACAATCGCGGCGAACGCCGTACAGGCGGTTGGCTTCTGTTTGCGGATGGAATGGAACGCTTGGGTTGGCGGGTTCTTCGATACGGATTTCATCTCATGTTTCGCAATTGGTAACGGTTACAATTTTGAACAAGAAAAATCAGCGCGTTGTGCCTCTGGTAATCAGTTCCACCGGCATCAGGCATTGCTGGTTGATCGGCGTAGGCGTTTCCAGTTGGGCGTAGAGCATGCCGGAAGCCTGTATGCCCAGCTGATACACGTCGATATCCACCACCGTCATGGGCGGGTCGCTGAGGCGCGTCGCCAACCCGTTGTCAAACGAGATCAACTGCACGTGTTCCGGCACGGAAATGCCGCGCTCATGCAGCGCCCGCAGGATGCCGAAGGCCGTTTCGTTATCGGAAACCAGATAGGCGTCCGGGTAATACAGCTCTGCCGCCACAAGCGCCGCGCCTTCGGCAGCGCCGCCCGGACACTGTATCGCGCTTGCTTCGTTTGCCGTGAACCCGGCGGCCTCCATGGCCTGCCGGAAGCCTTCAAAGCGCTCCTTCACAAACACCTTTTCCATGCCGTTGCCCACAAAGCGCACCGTGCGCGCGCCGGTATCCAGCAGTTTCTCCGTCGCAATCCGCCCGGCCATCATATTGTCCAAATCCAGCCAGCTGGCCGTTTCGCATATGCAACGGCCGATGACCACATGCGGAATGCCGTTGTCCGCCAGAAAGTTGCAGATGGACTTTTTCGCGAGCTGCGCGGGCAGCAGAACCCCATCCACCCGGTGCTCCCGGATCAGCTTTTTCAGCGCTTTTTCCCGGTTAGCGCCGGTAAGCGAAAGAATCATCAGGTAGTAACCGTGCTCCGCCAGCGCGTGTTCCGCGCCGTACTGGATCTGTAAAAAGTTCTTGTCGCCAAAGGTTTCGGGGTTGTCGTTATCCACCAGCAGCGCAACGGTGTGGGATTGGAGGCTGCCCAAATTGCGGGCCATAAAGTTCGGCTCGTAATTCAAGGCTTGAATGCTCTGGCGAACCTTCTCCACCGATTCGCTCGCGATCAGGGGGCTATTGTTGAGATAGCGTGAAACCGTCGCGACGGAAACCCCTGCGTGTTTGGCTACGTCACGGATCGTCACGCCCATAAAAATCCTCCTCGCAGTGTTTTGGTAACGGTTACAATTTCTGTTGCCATTATAACGGCACT
>JAQUXV010000079.1:7392-9137 GCA_028692205.1 Eubacteriales bacterium | reverse complement strand
CCCGCGCGCCGCATCCACCCGTACAAAAAAGGCAGCGCAAACAGGCAGATATAGAAGGTACATAAAAGCCCGTTGCCGCCGAAAGCGTAGGTCAGCTTGATCAGCGTGGGGCAGACGCCGTAAATGACGGCGCTGGCGATTACCAGCGCCGGATACTTACCGTTATGCATAGCTTCAGTTCGATGCTCCTTCAAGCGTTGGCCTTCCTCCCGGGTTTGCGCCCGGCCGTCCGGCGGTTATCCGTTCACATTTCCGCAGTTGGCGGGGGTACACAAGCCCAATCAGCAGCAGGGAGGAAAGCCATGCCGCGATGGTGGGGAAATAGAGTCCTCTTTGCCCCAGCCAGAGCGGCAGGTACAGGGTGACCAGCACGCGCGCCAGCAGCTGGATCACCGCCGCCAGCAGGGGGATTGCCGCGTTCCCCAGCGCCTGAAGGGTCTGCCGGAGAACATACATCGGGTACATAATCCATAGTCCGAAGCTGTACACCACCAGCATTTCCGCCGACGTTTCAATCGCCTCCGGGGCGACGAACAGCCCCAGCAGCCATTTGCCGCACAGGAACATCGCGACCGCCAGCACCGTGGCAATCCCCAGCGCAAACCGGATGGAGATTTTTACGCCCCTGTGGACGCGGGAAAGGTTGCCCGCGCCAAAGTTCTGGCTCACAAAGGTGGCAGCGGATTGGGCCAGGGCGATGGCCGCCGTCTCCAACAGGCCGAACACCCTGCCCGTGGCGCTGATGCCCGCCGTGAAGGCGGTGCCGTAGCCGTTTACATGGGTTTGCACAAAAGACCCGCCCAGCGCAATCACAAAGCTTTGCATCAGCATGGGCAGGCACAGGGCGAAATACTCCCGCAGCACGGGAAGGCACAGCCTGAAGTGTCGGCGCTCCAGCCTGAAAATTTCGTAGGCGCGTACCCGCAGCAGGCAGACCGCCGCGGATGCCCCCTGCGCAATCACCGTTGCCAGCGCCGCGCCGGGCGCGCCCCAGTGGAAGCCCGCCACAAACAAAAGATCCAGCGCGATATTCACGGCGGTCGCCGCCGCAATAGCATACAACGGCGTTTTGCTGTCGCCGACGGCGCGCAGGAAAGCGGAATGAATGTTGTAGGCAAACAGCAGCGCAATGCCGCCAAAGACGATGCGCAGGTAAAGCACCGCCTGCTCCAAAACATCCGGCGGCGTATTTTGCGCCACCAGCATCGGCCGCGCGAGCAGCTGGGAGAATACCATCATCGCGGCGCACAGCCCCAGCGCGACGGCATACACGTTGCCCGCGACGGTTTTCAGCTCGTCCTGAAGCCCTGCGCCAAAGCGTTTGGCGATCACGATGCTGCTTGCCTGCGCAAAATTGGTCAGGATGCTCACACACAGCCATACCGGCCACGAGCTGGTGCCCAGCACCGCAAGCCCGGCAATCCCGCCGAACCGCCCCAGAATGATGGTGTCCACCATCGCATACAGCTGCTGCAGCGTATTGGCCGCGATCAGCGGCAGGCCAAAGCGCAGAATCTG
Source organism: Eubacteriales bacterium (assembly GCA_028692205.1). The sequence goes on along the minus strand of JAQUXV010000079.1, from coordinate 7,619 downwards.
GTTCACAGGGTTGCCGCTCGTCATGTTCACGGTTCGGTTTTGGGCGGCCGTAGGGCGCATATCGTTCTTTCCCCTTTTCTGACGTATCCGCGTCAATACAGCTTATCCATAACGGCGTTGAGGTACGCAAGGCTGCGCCGGGCCGCGGTTCGCGTGTCCGGAAATGGCTTTTCCTCCAGCGCCAGCGCGCCGTTATACCCGATATCCTTCAACGCCTGCAGCGTTTC
>JAQUXV010000079.1:0-7292 GCA_028692205.1 Eubacteriales bacterium | reverse complement strand
GCTTATCCATAACGGCGTTGAGGTACGCAAGGCTGCGCCGGGCCGCGGTTCGCGTGTCCGGAAATGGCTTTTCCTCCAGCGCCAGCGCGCCGTTATACCCGATATCCTTCAACGCCTGCAGCGTTTCCCGGAAATTGTAGTGCCCGTGGCCGGGGTAACAGCGGTCGTTATCGCAGATGTGTACATGGCCGATATAACCGCGCCCCGCGCGAATCACCGCGCCGATATCCGCCTCGCTGATGTTCATGGAAACCGTGTCGATATGGAGCTTCGTGTGGGTAAGGCCGCCTACGCCGTCCAGAAAGCGGATGCCTTCGTCCACCGTATACAGAAAGTCGCATTCATAGCGGTTCATCATTTCCAGCCCTACCGTAACCCCGCTGCGCCCGGCCAGATCATCCAACTCCCGAAGCGCCTCCGCCAGGCGTCGCTTCTGTTCCTCGATCGGCGCACCGCAGTCCCGGTTTCTTCCGGCGATCAAGCCGACGATCAGCACGCCGTGGGAAGGGGCCAGCGTCACCATATGCGCCTGCAAATGGCGGATGGTTTCCCGCCGGATGTCCGGGTCGCGATCCACCAGATTATAGCCCCTCGCGCCATATGCGGAGCCGGTGCCGACGGAGGTCAGCGTAAGGTGGTTTTGCGAAAGCAGCTTCCACAGCGCCTCCCGGTCCGTTTCCCGGGAATCCAGCATATGCAGTTCCACCCCCTGAAACCCGTCCTCCGCAATCCAGGGCAGAATGGTTTGGTACGGCCCGCGATAGAGAATGGAATCTCCCTCGTCCGCAGCCAGTTTACCCGTAGCCGAAATCAGCACTTGTTTACCCTTCTTCCGATTCAAAAAGGGGACTGCCCCAAAATGACGGAAACGCGGCAAAATGCGCCCCGGGTTTGAAAGATGTTCCCAAACCCCTTCATTTTGAAACAGTCCCCGGCGCAATCCGGGTTTATTCGTAGACGGATGCGTCGTCCCCGTCCGCCAGCGCTACGCAGAAATCCTTCTCGCGGGTGTAGTGTTCGTACCAGACGTAGAACACTTCCTTACCCGGGTCGGCGACCAGCGCATGGTCGTACCCCGCCGGGACGTAGCTCCAGTCGCCCGCCTTGTGCGGCTCCGCGGGGCAATCGTCCACTTTCAGGTGGAAATCGGAATCGCCCAGGCAGTAATTCCACTGTTCCACCTTCGGGTGTCCCTTTTCCGTGGTGCCTTCGCCTACCGCCCGCACCACGCCGACCATGATCCGGCCCAACTGCCGCGCCCCGAGAATCATCCACGAGGTGGTGTGCGGGCCTTTGCAATCCTGATCGTACGCGCAGCCGTCGCTGTATGGCAGGAAGAAGGGCAGCCTCACGTGGCACGCGTCGTACAGCTTCCGGTCGTCCTCGTTGCGTTCCACTACGCTCAGGATAAATTCCATATCCTCCACCGCGTGGACTGTATAGGGTTCCCGGTCGAAGTTCGGCGCGTAGAAGGAGGGTTCGTCCACGGTGAACAGGTTTTTGCCGGATGTTATATACCCCTTGCCCTTGCCGAACATCAGCAATACCGTTTCGTCGGCGTGAAGATCGGGCGCCACAGTGTTTCCGGCTTTCAGCCAGCATTTGTAGTTGCGGATTCCGCCCTTGTAGGTGCCCGGCAGCAGCTCGCACATGGCGAAGCCGTTTTGGTTGAAGGTCTTTTGCAGGTCTTCGTCATGGGCAACGTAAAACTTGGCGGGGCCGGGGGCGGGCAGTTGCTTGCGGGGCATCGGCTTGAGGATAAAATCCCTGTCCTTGCGGGTGAACTGTTCAAACCAGACGTAAAACACTTCTTTGCCCGGGTTTGCCACCAGGCTGTGGTCCGGCCCCGCGGGGATGAAGCTCCACTCCCCGGCTTTGTGCGGCGTTGTAACGCCGTTGACCGTCAGGTTGAAATCCGAATCGCCCACACAGTAGTTCCACTGGTGTACCGCCGGGTGGCCTTTTTCCACCGTGCCTTCGCCGACGGCGCGAACCACGCCCACCATGATGTGGCCAAGCTGCTTGCCGTTGAGCACATGCCACGAGGTGGTGTTGGGGCCTTTGCAATCCTGATCGTACTTCACGCACTTGCTCAGGGTGCGGAAGAAGGGTAGCCGTGCGTGGGAGGCGGCGTAATCCTCCCAGTCCTCGGGGCTCATGTCCACAACGGCCATCACGAATTCCATGTCGGTAAACGCCTGCACCTCATAGGGCCGGCGGTCGAATGCGGGCGCGTAGAAGCTAAGCTCCTCAATGGCGTGCGCGCTGCCCGCGTCGGCCACATAGCCCCTGCCCTTGCCGAAGAACAAAAGCACCAGCTTGTCCGTATACAGCTCGGGTGTAACCTTGCCGCCCGCCTTCACGAAAAACTTGTAGTTGCGCACCGTCCCGTCGTGGGTATCGGGCAAAAGCTCCGTCCTATAGAGGCCGTTCCCGTCGTATTGAACGTTGAAGTCCCCGTTGCGGGCGATGTAAAAATCCTTTTGCATGTCGTTTTTCTCCCTGTTGAAAGCGTTATTCGGGCAGTTTCTGGCCGGGCAGCACCTTTACGTCAAAATCCTTTTCACGTACGAAATGCTCATACCATACGTAGTAAACTTCCTTGCCGGGGTCGGCCACCAGATCATGGTCCGGGCCCGCGGGGATAAAGCTGAATTCGCCCGCCTTATGGTTTACCGGCTCACCGTGATCCACGGACATGTGGAAGTCGGAATTGCCGACGCAGTAGTTCCACTGGTGTACGGCGGGGTGGCCCTCCTCCATCGTGCCTTCGCCAATCGCGCGGGTGGTGCCCACCATAATGCGGCCCAGCTGCTTGCAACTCAGCACGTTTCTGGCCTCCGTGTTCGGGCCTTTGCAATCCTGCACATAGCGGCGGCAATCGCTGTGTTTGCGGAAGAAGGGCAGGTAGGTGTGTCCGGCGGCGATAATTTCCTTGTCCCACTCGTTCAGATCCACAACGCTCATCACGTACTCCATATCGTCTACGGCATGGATCGCGTAGGCGCACTTATCAAAGTTGGGCGCGTAGAAGGAAAGCTCGGTAATGTTGTAGGCCGCCTCGGCGTCCGTTACATATCCCTTGCCCTTGCCAAAGAAGAACAGGACGGTTTTGTCGGCATACATTTTGGGGGTCACTGTACTGCCGGCTTTCAGGAAGCACTTGTAGTTTTTAATGCCGCCGTCATACGTGCCGGGGAGCAGCTCGGTACAGGCGTAACCGTTATCGTCGTAGTTCACGGCAATGTCTTCATTGCGAGCAATGTAGAATTTTCCCATGGTCTATCCCTCCGTTGTTTTTGGATTTCCGGTTATGTAAGCGGTTCCACTTCTTTCTAAAAAATTATTGCACGCCGCAGCGGGCACTGTCAACGGATTTAGCGTCATTTCTCCAAGTGAACAATTTCGTGGTGGTAATTTGGCCGCCGATGTCAATATTCTCTCCTTTCAACGATTTTGCTTGACGAATTGAAATGCAATCGGTTACACTTTGTGGCACAGGGGAGGCGTGCAGCCATGAATATTTACGATATTGCGAAGCTGGCCGGTGTTTCCACCGCAACGGTCTCCCGCGTTATCAACAATTCCGGCCCCGTAAGCCAAAAAAGCCGCCGGAAGGTGGAGGCCGTTATCGCGCGGGAAGGGTTTATCCCCAACGCCTTCGCCCATAACCTGAACACCAAGCAGAGCCACACCATCGGCATCATCTGCCCGGTAATTTCCGACCCCAACCACGCCTACCCCGTGGCGGAACTGAGCCGGATGCTGCGCGAAAACGGATTTGAAATTCTCCTGATCAACGCTTTAAGCAATGCGGAATCCAAGCGGCCCTATTTTATGTCGCTCATCCACCGCCAGGTGGACGCCGCCATCGTGATCGGCTGCAACCATACCGCGGAAGAACGGGACGATTTTCTGTACGCCGCCGAGTATATTCCCGTTTTTATCGTCAACGGGCGCATAGAGGGCAAAAATATCTACTCCACGCTGTGTGACGAGCGAAAGGCCGCCCGCGAGGTGGTGGGGCTGTTTGCGCGCTCCGGGTTTCAGCGTATTCTATATTTGTATGATTCCGAAACCTGCAGCGGCGCCATGAAGCTGGAGGGCTATTTGCAGGGCGTAAAGGACTGCGGCGGTTCCCCCATGGCCGTGCAGATCGTAAGCGACGGAAGCTCCTTTTACCAAACGGTGGACACGGTGCGAGAGATGATGGGCCGCATCGGCTTCGACGCGGTTCTCTCCGCGGATGATTCCCTTACGGTGGGCGCGGCCAAAGCGCTGCAGGAGGCTAACCGCCCGCCGGTGCCCATGATCGGCTTTAACAACACCATCTTAAGCCGCTGCGCCACGCCGGAGCTTTCCTCCATCGACAACTGCATGAAACAGCAATGCTCCCTCACCGTTCAAACGCTGCTTTCCGTCCTTCAGGGGAAAAAGACTTCCCCGTGTATCGCGCTGGACGCCCGGTTGATCTGGCGCGGCGAACTACGAAAACAGCTCGGTGCGCAGGCGTCGCTGGAGCCATAAAATTCGCCTGCCGCCGGGGGCCGTTTTTCGCGGCTTTTCGGCCTGCTGCGGCTTGTGCTTCTCCTAATTTCATCAGGTTTTACACGTTGTTTTCAGGGGGATTTGTTCAGCGCGCCTTTTGCGGCTTTCCGGCCTGCTTCTCCCCTTCTGAGCTAATTTTTCGCGTTGTTTTCAGTGCGGGTTCGCCCGCCGAAACCACTATCTTTCAGGAACAACCTTATCTTTTACCGCTTTTAGCTTTTCCCCGGTCAAACAGCCGCGCGAAGCAAACTCCCGAAAGGGCTTGCCGAAAGCGGCTTGTTTTATTGTGCCGCAAGCCTCCGTCCCCGCAGATTTCCGGTTTGATTAAAATTGGATTAACCTATTGACATTAGTATCTAACAGTATTATATTGCTAACTGTGTTCGCGAATATAGCACGGGAGGGATCGTCCTTATGGATTATCAGGCGCTGGCGGAAGAAATGCTGCGTACGCTGTATGTGCTCAACAAGGCCCGGCCGCAGAGAAAGATGCACGATTGCCTGCGCGGCGAAGGTTTCGTGCTGCAATACATCATCTTTCAGGAAGGACCCGTGCAGCCCAACGAAATCAGCAGTTTTATGAACATCAGCACGGCGCGCATCGCCGCCGCGCTGAACAGCCTGGAACGCAAGGGGCTGGTGACGCGCCGCATCGACCCCGACGACCGCCGCCGCATTCTGGTGGAACTGACGGAGGAAGGCAAAACCTTTGCCGGTGAGCAGCGCAAGGGCATGCTTAACCACATCACGGAGATGATGGAACGTTTAGGCGAAGAGGACGCGGTCGAGTTTACGCGGCTCATGAAAAAAGTGTCGACGATTTATACCGAAACGCACCCCGAACATTCCGCCTTCGAAGGGGACGGGCACGACCCGTTCCTGCACCACCACTGGCACCGGCATTAACCGGGGAACCCCGGCGGAACCGCGTTACGGCCGCTTTGGCGGGTCGCGGGCGTTCGGGCAGGAAAAGCCGCTAAAGCAGCAGCGCTGTTTTTCGGCTTTTGGGCCCTGAAGCGGCCGCGCCGTGCCGCAACCGGCGTAGGGGACATACAAAAAGCGATCCTTTACGGACAACGCCGGTAAGAAAATGGAAGAGGATAGATGTATGTTAAAAATTTTGAAACGGTTAAGCCTTACCGAATGGCTGCAAGCAGCCGTTAGTATGGTGTTTATTGTAGCGCAGGTCTGGCTGGATTTGAAACTGCCGGATTACATGTCCCGCATTACGGTGCTCACGCAGACGCCGGGCAGCGACCTGGGCGAAATCTGGCAGCAGGGCGGCTACATGCTGCTTTGCGCGCTGGGCAGCTTCGCCGCCGCCGCAACGGTCGGCTTTCTGGCGGCGCGCATCGCGGCCTCGTTTTCCCAGCGGCTTCGCAGCCTGCTGTTCAATAAGGTGGACAGCTTCTCCATGGAGGAGATCAGCCGCTTTTCCACCGCCAGCCTCATCACCCGATCCACCAACGATATTACCCAGATCCAGATCCTGATCACCATGGGCCTGCAGCTCATCATCAAAGCGCCGATTACGGCGGTTTGGGCGGTCACCAAAATCGCGGGCAAAGGCATGGAGTGGACGCTGGCCACGGGCGTGGCGATTGTGGTGATTCTGGCCCTGATGACGACGCTGCTGGTGCTGCTGCTGCCCCGCTTTAAGAAAATGCAAACCCTGACCGACAACCTGAACCGCGTCACCATGGAAAACCTTTCCGGCGTGCGCGTGGTGCGCGCCTACAACGCCGAGGGGTACCAGAACGCCAAGTTTGAAACCGCCAACGACGAGCTGACGCGCAACCAGCTGTACACCAGCCGCGGCACCGCCGTGCTGATGCCCCTGCTGTCCGCCATTATGAGCGGGCTTACGCTGGCCATCTACTGGATCGGCGCCTACCTGATCGACGGCGCGCAGCTGATGGACAAGCTCACCCTGTTTTCCAACATGGTGGTGTTCTCCGCCTACGCCATGCAGGTTATCATGTCGATGATGATGCTGGTGATGATCTTCTTCCTGCTGCCGCGCGCCATGGTGTCCGCAAAGCGCATCAACGAAGTGCTGGAAACCGTGCCCGCGATTGCCAACGGCGAAAAGCGGGAGGGGCTGCCCGGGCAGAGCGGCGAGGTGGCGTTTAACCACGTCAGCTTCCGGTACCCCGTCGCGTCGGAAGATGTGCTGCACGACGTGAGTTTCGTCGCGCACAAGGGGGAAACCGTCGCCTTCATCGGCTCCACCGGCAGCGGCAAGAGCACGGTGGTCAACCTGATTCCCCGCTTCTTCGACGCCTCCGACGGCGAGGTGCTGGTGGACGGCGTGAACGTGCGGGCGTACGAGCAGGAAGCCCTGAACAACAAAATCGGCTACGTGCCGCAAAAGGCCGTTATGTTCATCGGCACGGTTGCCGACAACGTCTCCTACGGGGAGAACGGTCAGGGCCCCTCCACGATCGAGGATGTGAAGCGCGCCGTTCGCATTGCGCAGGGCGCGGATTTTGTGGAAAAGATGGACAAAGCCTACGAGTCGGACATCTCTCAAGGCGGCACCAACGTATCCGGCGGGCAGAAGCAGCGGCTTTCCATCGCCCGCGCCGTGTGCCGCAAACCGGAGATCTACATTTTCGACGACAGCTTTTCCGCGCTGGATTACCAGACGGACCGTGATCTGCGCGCCGCGCTGAAGAAGGAAACGGCGGGCGTAACCAGCCTGATCGTCGCCCAGCGCATCGGCACCATCATGAACGCGGACC
>JAQUXV010000078.1:7029-9170 GCA_028692205.1 Eubacteriales bacterium | reverse complement strand
TGGATGGCTTTCCAGAGCGCTTCGCGGCTTTCCTCGCCCTTCATGGGCGGCGAGCAGACGAAGTTGCGGCCGTCGGGGCGCTTGTATACGTCGCAGGTAAATTCAAGGTATTGCGGGCAGGTCTCGATAAAGATCGGCGCGCCGTCCCGTTTGGCCGCCGCGGCCGCCTCCAGCCCTTCCTTATCCGCCATATGCACAATGTACAGCGGCGCGTTTACGGATTTGCACCAGTGTACGGCGCGCTTGTCCGCCTCCGCCTCCACCCATTCGGGGCGGGAAAGGTAATGGTACCACGTGGACAGCTTGCCTTCCCTGCGGAAGTTTTCGATATTCATGTCGATCACGTCGGGGTTTTCGGCGTGCAGGTTGGTGATCGCGCCCACCTCGCGCGCCTTGAGGAGCACTTTGATAAAGGTGGCGTCGTCCACCATCATGCCCTCTTTTTTATAGACGAAAAAGCATTTGAAGCTTGTAATGCCGTACTCAACCGCCGCGGGGAATTCATCCAGAATTTCGCCGTCGTTCAAATCGGTAATGATGCAGTGGAACGCGTAATCCACGCAGGCTTCAGGGTCGCACATGGCCTGCCGCTGCTTCACAATTTCCAGCAACCCCATGCCTTTGCGCTGCATGGGATAGTCAAACACCGTGGTCACGCCGCCGCAGGCTGCGGCGCGGGTGCCAGCCAGATAGCCGTCCGCCGAAATGGTGCCGCCGAAGGGCATCGCCAGATGGGTGTGCGCATCGATAGCGCCGGGCAGCACGTACTTGCCCGCCGCATCCACGACCGTCGTCGCCGGCACATCCAGCGATGCGCCGATCAGCGCGATCTTCCCGTTTCCCACTCCGATATCGCCTCGGAACACCTCGTTTGCCGTAACAATCATGCCGTTTTTGATGAGCAAATCCATTCAGGGCGCCTCCTTAAAGGGCAACCCCGCGGGACGCAGCCAGGCGTCCTGCGGGTGAGTTGCAGGGTGTCTGTTTTACGAAAGGGGTCTTTGGGTACCCGTATTATTCGCCGATCTTGTACACCAGCACCAGACCGGAACGCTGGAAGATCTGGGCAACCTCAGTCAGGCCCATGCCGCCCGCGTTCGCCGCGATGAGGTTGGAAACCCAGGTTACGCCAAAGTCCACCTGGCCGGTGTACACAGCGGTCGTCTCGCTGATGTCGCCGCCGCCGGGAACGATGGTCACGTTCAGGCCCAGATCGCTGTAGTAACCTTTGTCCAGCGCCACGTAATAGCCCATGAACTGCGCCTGCGGCAGCCACTTGAGCTGGATGGAAACGTCCGCTCTTTCCGGCGTGCCAATCACGGCGCCTTCAGCGGTCGCGGCATCAAAGTACGTGGTGTTGCGGATATCGTCCAGCGTCAGGGTGGCGAGCTTATCGGCCGCCACGGAGTCGGACAGCTTAATATAGGTCTTGGCAAGGTCGAGGGTCTGCTGCATGGCGGCTTCGTCCATCTTGCCGTAAGCCGTCACGGCGTTGCCGGCGGTATCGGTTTCCACCAGCTTTTTCACTTCACCGGCCATGTACAGCTGATGATCGCTGGATACGGAGGAGCCGTATTTGTACACGATTTCAGCAGCTTCTTCGGGGTTGGCGCAGGCGTACGCCCAGCCTTTGACGGAAGCGGCGATGAAAGCCTCGACCGTGTTGGGGTTCGCCTCGGCGAACGCGGCGGTGGTGAAGATGTTGTCTTCCAGCATCGCGACGCCCTCGTCGTTCATGTCGATGGTTTTCACGGCATCGCCGTAACCGTAGCCGCCGTCGTAGGAGTTTTTCACGAGGCCCAGCTCGTTATACGTCATGGCGGAAGCCAGCAGGATGGAATCGTCGTCGAAACCGTCCATATCGAAAGCCTGGCTCAGGTAGGTGGTCGGCTGTCCGTATTTGGACAAAAGCGCCTGAATCTCATACTCGTTGCCGAGGCCCCAGTTGCCTACTTTGCCTTGCGTAGCGGCGTCCACCACCACTTCTTCCGCGGTCGCGTCGGGGCTGTAATAGGTTTCCGCCATGGCGGGCATCGCGGTCGCCGCGAACACCAGCGCCATCACAAGCGCAATCAGGACGAGATACCCCTTGTTTCCGTTCCTCATACTTGTTTCCTCCTTAAGTCAAGTCAGGGTTTGCC
>JAQUXV010000078.1:0-6929 GCA_028692205.1 Eubacteriales bacterium | reverse complement strand
GTTTCCGCCATGGCGGGCATCGCGGTCGCCGCGAACACCAGCGCCATCACAAGCGCAATCAGGACGAGATACCCCTTGTTTCCGTTCCTCATACTTGTTTCCTCCTTAAGTCAAGTCAGGGTTTGCCATTATATATTCAGCCGAGCGGCGCTAGGCGCGCCCCTTCAGCAGAATACGCTCGAAAATCAGTAAAATCAGATACAGCGCGATGCCCATCACGCAGGCGACCGTGATGTACGCCCACGCCGTGGCGTACTGTGCCAGCACGATGTTTTCGCGAATCTGGCGGCCGACGCCGATAATGTACTCGGCAAAATATTCGCTCACCAGCGCGCTGATTACGCACCCGGGAACGCTTACCCGCAGCGCCGTAAAAATGAACGGAACGCTGTTGGGCAGGCGGAGCTTGAAGAAAATCTGCCGTTCGGTGGCGGCGTAGGAGCGCATCAAATCCAGCGAGAAGGGTTTGAGCTCCGTAAGCCCGCGATAGGCGTTCACGCTCATGGCGACGGTGGATGTGATGGTGACCACCAGAATTTTCGCCACCATGCTGCGGATGTTCGCGTCCGAACTGACATCCTTGGTGAGGTTGTTCAAAATCGGCGCAATAGCGATGATAGGGATGGCGTTGAACGCCGAAGCCAGCGCAAGCCCGCCTTTGCCCCATTTGCGAAACACCGCCGCGATGATGCCCAGCGAGTACCCCAGCAGCGACCCCAGCGCCAGACCGCCCAGCGCCACGATCAGCGTAGCGCCAACGTTCACCATAATCGTGGGAAAATTGTCCTCAATAATGGTCGCGATACGCCCCGGCAGCGGAAGTGTGAACGTATCGGCCCCCAGAATCTTATGCAGCACCTGTGTCTGCCACAGCACCACCACCAGCACACCGAAGGCCACAGGATAGACGAAGCTGGAGAGTTTATTCCACAAAGCGCGTCCGTTCATTCCGCCGCCTCCTTCCCCGCAGGCTCCAGCATATGGCGGTACGGCGAGGTCAGCCGTTCCAGCCAGGCCATGAGCTGATAACTCAGAATACCGATGATGGCGCTAAGGAACACGATCTGCCAGAACACGTAGATGGTCATCGCGTGCTTGAGCGACTGGCTCATCATGCAGCCCAGGCCGCCGCCGCCCTGCAGCGTATCCACCAGGATCGACGCCGTGATCGCCATGGGCGCGGCAATCTTTAGCCCCGTGAACAGATATGGGATGGAATACGGAATCAACAGCTTCTTATAAATTTCATACCGGCTGGCAGCCAGCGAATACAACAGCTCCCGTTTTTCCCGTTCCACCGCCTTGAAGCCGGAAAGCGTATTGGTTGCCACCGGGTAAAAGGTTAATATCGCGGCGATCACAATACGGCTTTTATCAATATTCTTGGTAATCGCCAGCACAATCGGCGCCATGCCGAGAATCGGGATCATCTGAATAATCATCAGGTACGGGAAAAGCATTTTCTCCATCGCGGCAAACCGGCTCATCAGCAGCGCCAGCAGGAAGCCCACCGTCGCGCCCAGCGCAAAACCGATGCCCGCGCGCATCAGCGTAATCCACGCGTTGGAAAGCACAATCTGCGTCGCCGTCTGCGTACCGTTTACCTTTTGGGTGCTGAAAACCGAGCCGATGATCTGGTACAGGTGGGGCAGCACGTTTTCCGGCGTGCGCTTGACCCCCGCGACAATGGTTGCGCCGATCTCCCACACGATAATCAGCCCAAGCACCCAGACCACCGTTACCCATTTGGGGGATGCGAAAAACCGCTTGTGGTTGAAGGCCTTCAAACGCTTACACCCCCTCAAAGCTGTTGCGTACCTTCGCCACCAGCGCGCCGAACTCGGGTTTGTCCTTAATGGCAAGGTGCCGGGGCCGCGGAAGGTCGATATCCACAACGGCCGATACGCGCCCGGGATGCGGGGACAGCACCACCACACGGTCGGACAGGAACACGGCTTCCGCAATGTTGTGCGTCACGAAAACAACCGTTTTCTGCGCCTTGCTCCAAATGGAAAGCAGTTCTTCGTTCAGTTTCTCCTTCGTAAACTCGTCCAACGCCGAAAAAGGCTCGTCCATCAGCAGAATTTCCGGTTTGATGGCCAGCGCCCGGGCGATGCCCACACGCTGCTGCATGCCGCCGGAAAGCTGGTGCGGATATTTGTGGCCGAAACCCAGCAGGTTTACCATGTCCAGCATTTCGCTCACGGTGGCGGTGCGCTCTTTCTTGGGCAGGCCCATCAGCTCCATGGGCATGCACACGTTGCGCCGGGCCGTGCGCCAGTCGTACAGCACCGGGCTTTGGAACACGATACCGAACTTTTTTTGCAGCCGAATTTGCCGCGGCGATTGCCCGCGTACGGTGATCGTGCCGCCGGAGGGCTGTTGCAAATCGGCGATGGTGCGTAGCAGCGTCGTTTTGCCGCAGCCGGACGGCCCAACCAGCGATACGAATTCGCCCTTCTGAATATCCAGATTCACATTCACCAGCGCGTCGATAAACCCGTTTCCGTTTTTATCCGGAAAACGAACGTTCATATCACGGATGATAATTTCCGCATCATTCCCTGTGATGCTTTCGGGCAGCTTCCTTGCAGTCTGCATTCTCGTTCCTCCGATTCTTGGGTAGCGCTGTTTCAATCGCTTTACGGTTTCCCTTTCAATAAAAAACACAAAGGCGTAAGGTTATTCGCCTTACGCCTTTGTAATGCGGGTGTCGGTTTGAATTGTCGTAAAGGGGTTCTGTAACCGGGAATCAGTAAAGGCTGCGATATAGCGCGGCCGCGTCGGCCTCGGTAACCTCGCACAGCGTGTTGGCGGGGCTGCCGCTTTGCAGCGCTTCCTTCACCATCTGCGGTATCGCGGCGTGGAATTCCGCCTCCGGCACGCTGTATTCCGCAAGGGTGGGAATTTCAAGCGTCCGGGTCAGCTCCGCTAGTTTATCGATCAGCGCGAGCGCCGCGTGGGTGTTGCTGTCCCCGTTGTTGGAGAAGCCGCAGGCCCGCGAAAGTTTCGCAAACCGTTCCGGTTCGCCTTTGGCGGCGAAGGAAAGGCAGGGCGCCAGCAGCATGGCGTTGGAAAGGCCGTGGGGCACATGGAATTTCGCGCCGATGGGGCGGCTGAGGCCATGCACGAGGGTTACGGACGCGTTGCTGATGCACACGCCCGCTTCGTAAGCGGCAATCGCCATTGATTCCCGCGCCTTGGCCGCGCTTCCGTCCCGGTAGGCGATGGGCAGACTTTCAAAAATACGTTTGGTCGCGTCGATCGCGTAGGGGTCGGTCAGCGGCGTCGCCTTACGCGAGGTGAACGCTTCCACCGCGTGGGTAAGCGCATCCATACCGGTTGCGGCGGTAAGCCCCGCCGGTGCGGAAAGGGTGAACGTATAATCCACCACCGCAAGGCGCGGCAGCAGAGCCTCGCCCTTCAGCAGCAGCTTTGCGCCCTGCTCGTGGTTGGTAATTACAGTGAATTTGGTGGCTTCCGAGCCGGTGCCCGCCGTGGTGGGGATCAGCGCCATCGGGGGTACCGCGGCGGCAATCTCCTTCCCGGCGTAATCGCAGATGTTGCCGCCCAGCACGGCGCTTGCGGCAATGGCCTTGGCGCTGTCCAGCGGGCTTCCGCCGCCGATGCCGATAATACAGTCGCAGCCGCCGTCCAGATAAACCTTCGTCCCCGCGGCCACCATCAGGTCGTCCGGCTCGCCGGGAATATCCGAAAATACCTCGAAGGCGATTCCGTTGCGGGCAAGCATCGCGGTCAAACGCGCAAAAGCTTCGCCCTTCTTTACTACGTTGCCGGTTACGATCAGCGCCTTTTTCCCAAAAGCTGCAAAATCCTTCTCGGCCGCCTCCAGCGCGCCTTCGCCAAGAACGGTGCGTACGGGTGTTACAAAAGTACAGGGCATTCCAATTCCTCCGTCGTTTCGTCGTTGTCTCCCGGGCGGACGCTTCCCCTTGCCGCCGCTCCCCCGGAAAAAAGCAATACGCCCCAAAAAAGCTGCGCTTCTTTGCGGCGTAAGTTACAATATGAACTTGGCCCTCATTATAGTGCAAGGCCAAAACGCTGTCAAGCGCGGAAGAGGCAAATTTCTGTATAGAAACTGTATTGGCCCTCTGCCGCCGCCCTTGCGCAGAGCCGGAAATCCCTTCGGCGTGCCGGTTTGATCGGCTTACCCTCGGCTTGTGCCTTGAGCGCCGGTTTGAGCAGCCTGTTCCATGCTCGTACCTTGAGCGCCGTATCCGCCGTTCCTCCGGCCTCGGCGCAGAGATCAGAACCTTTATCCCACGGGCGACGCTACGGGGTCGGTTTCTTAAGCCCGGCGGGGGCGGTAGTCCCGTCCATAAAAAGCGTCTGGGTCGGATAGGCAAAATCTATCCCCCGGGCATCAAAAACCTCTTTGATTTTCAGGTTCACCTGCTGATTCACGTCCATATACCGGTCATAATCGCTGCTAAGCACAAAATAGACGATTTCAAAGTCAAGGCTGGATGCGCTGAAAGCCAGAAAGTGCGTCCTCCCGAAGGTGGTTCCGTCCACGCTTTCCACAATTTCCTTAATGATCGTTGGAATTTCCGCCAGCACCTGCGCGCTCGTCTGGTAGGTAACGCCAATCGTAAAGCGCACCCTGCGCTGTTCCATCGTTTTATAATTGCGAATCCGGGCGCTGGTTAAGTCCTTGTTGGATAATATCAGCTGTTCGCCGTCCAGCGCCCGCAGGCGCGTCGTTTTCACGCCGATGTGCTCCACCGTGCCCATTTGCTCGCCCGCGACGATAAAATCGCCGATTTCGAAGGGCCGGTCAAAAAAAATGGTGAAGAAGCAAAACACGTCTTCCAACACCACCTGTGCAGAGAACGCCAGCGCCAACCCGCCGATGCCAAGGCCGGTAATCAGCGCGTCGATCCGAACGCCGATATTCTGCAAAAACAAAATACCGACGACACTCCAAATAATCGCCTTCGCCAGCCCGCCAATCCAGTGGATGGCCAGCTTACTGTCCTCTGTGCTCTTTCGCTGCCGCCAATACTGCCGCAGCGCGTAGGCCGCCAGCTTCGTCAGCAACAGCCCGCTCATAAAGGAGGTAAACGCCGTTGTCAGCACGTTTACAATATTCAGCAGCGCGGCCGGCAGCGTAAGCAGCTTCAGGCACAACACAATCGCCGTAAAATAGAGAATCGGCACCAGATACTGTTTCGCCCCCTGCGCCATCCCGGTCAGAAAAGGCTTTTTGGCTTTTCCAGCCCAGGTTTTCAGCCGGTTGAGCAGGCGGTTCATCGCAATGCGGATAAACAGCAGGCTCAGCAACAGGCTGCCTGTGAAAATCAGGTATTGTTTGACCGTATTGCCAAGAACCGTATATTGCAATATTTCTTCCAAAGCCGCTCCTCCTCGCCGGTTCAGGATGCGTGCGCCGCCCGCGGTCAACGGCTTTCCGGGCAGGGCGCTCTTTCCATCATCATACCATAGTCCGGCGCGGAATGCAGCCTCGTTATGTTCAAACTGCCCGGCTCTCCCCGGTAAATTTAAACTTTTCATGTTGCAAGCAGGGGCTTTTATCGCGTCCGGTAATCATTCGGCGTATTGACGGAGAATCTCAACGTATAGAATTCGCGGCTGCCCCAAAACAGGGCAGCCGCTCGGTGGTTCGATGCCGTTTATACTGTCGTCGGGAACCCTGCGTACCTGCCGGGCCGCTTATTCTTCCTCAATGATAACAATCTCTTCCTCCTCCTCGCGCAACTTGTCCAGCTTCGCGTTGCGAAAATACAACCCCATATCGACCGTAATTTCAATCAGATTCAGGAAGTAGAAAAACCAGCCCATATAAAACAGAAAATTCAGCCCTGTGTCCGCCGCGGTGTAAAACTGCAGAAATTTACGGGCGATGCCAAACACATAGCCAACCCAGAGGAACACCTCGAAAAAGAGGCTCTTGCCTTTTGCCGTGCGCGATTTGTAGGAACGGTAGATGGATATCGGCCAGCTCAACCCAAAGCAGATAATCATCAGGGCTTCCAATAAATCAATCATTGCGGATTTCCTCGTTTCCGGCGGCGTTTGCAGTGCCGCCGTTTTATTATAAGCCCTTTTATCGGATAACCAAAGGGTGAAAACTGCTGAAATTGAGCCGCTGTCCATTGGTAATCCGTACGGGCGGGTTTCGTCGGCAAATTTTGGGGGCTGCCGGATTTCGGCAGCCCCCTTGAACAACGTTTTCAATTACTGCGCTGTGACGTTCGACGTTTCAACGGCGTTTGCCGCCTCTTCTTCTTCCGTCTTGCCCATAAACAGCGCTTTAATCCCCTGGTAGGCAACGCACACGCCCAGGCCCAGCACCAGCACGGCGAACACCAGTTGCAGGCCGTCCGCAAAGGGATTGGTGCTCAGGCTGCCAAACAGGCTGCCGCTCAGCTGAACAATTTTGATCGACAACGCCGTAAACGTTACGGCCATCATCACGAAGATCGGCACATACATCATGCCGCTGGCCCGCTTGGTGCGCTTCAGGAATACCGCGCACGCGATGAAGGAAAGCACCGACAGCAACTGGTTGGCAGAACCGAACAACGGCCAGATGGCCGAATAGCCGGCCTTTGCCAGCACATAAGCCAGCGCCAGCGTAACCACGGTCGCAAAGTACTTGTTGGTCAGTACCTTGCGCACCGGGCCGACCTCAACCGTATCCGAATCCTGAAACAGCTCCTGGAAGGACAGGCGGCCGACGCGCGCCACGGAATCCAGCGAAGTCAGCGCGAAGGCGGACACCGCCAGGTTGATGAGCGTGAAGATCGTATCTTTAGGTAGGTTCAGCGTCGCCAGAAAATTGGCGATTGCGCCCGCAAACACCTGCGGCGGGGTTACATAGCCCTGCTCCGCCGCCGCGCCGGTGGCAAACGAGGCCACGGCGATCAGGGAGATAACAGCCAGCA
>JAQUXV010000077.1 GCA_028692205.1 Eubacteriales bacterium | reverse complement strand
ACCTCTTCAAGTCGGCGTATATCACGGCGGCTTATTTTCTGTACCATTCATTCTGCCTTTCTTGTCATCTTAATTCTCTGCACTTTCCTCAATTTGGCTTGACTTTTTATTTGCAGGCTCATTCTTTTTGAACGGCCAAATGTCGGCAAGCCGCTCTTGATGGTTATATTATAACGTTTATCGAATGGATTGCAAATAGGATAAATAACCAAAATTTATATCTGTCATTTGTATATGATGTATACGCTGGACAACTTGCTACCATATCGTTCACATTATCTGTTCGTTTCGCACAGATATAGCCGAATATTTGATGGTTTACGCCAAATATTAACAGCCGGATGGGCCGTGCAAGACCTCGACGGGGTGATTTTTCGTTTCGCGCGTGCTATAATGTTTTCGCTGCGTACCGAAAGGACGCGCGGGAAGGACGGATAGCGATGATACGAGGCGTAATATTCGATCTCGATGGCGTAATCGTTTCCACAGACGATTGCCATTATCGGGCATGGAAACGCATGGCGGACGAAGAGGGCATCTACTTTGACCGAGCCATCAACGAAAGGCTCCGCGGCGTAAGCCGGATGGATAGCCTTCAGATTATATTGGAACGTGCATCCAAAGCCTACACTGATGAGCAGAAGCTCGATATGGCCGCGCGGAAAAATAGCTATTATGTGGAGCTGATCGGTAGCCTTACCCCCGCCGATATCCTGCCCGGAGCAGTGGAAACCATCACCTTGCTGAGAAGCAAGGGGGTTAAAATCGCCATCGGCTCTTCCAGCCGCAACACGCCGGTGATCCTGAAACAGATCGGGCTTAACGTCACTTTCGACGCCGTGGCCGACGGCAACCAGATTACCCGCAGCAAGCCGGACCCCGAAGTGTTTTTGCTGGCGGCCCGCCTGCTTTCGCTGGCGCCGGCGGACTGCCTTGTGGTAGAGGATGCGGACGCGGGCGTTGAAGCGGCGTTGAATGGCGGAATGAAGGCGCTCGGCGTCGGTTCCGCGTCGAAGAACTCGCGTGCGGATTACCATGCCGAAAGTCTGGCATCGGTCGATTGGGCCGAAATCCTTGCCGAATGATCTTGATGCGGTTTCCCGCTGTGTTTACACGCCGCTTTCCAATGCTGCGGCGTCGCCGGATGGGGCAATCGCGCTACAGGAGGAGCACTGAATGAAGGAAACCTATCGCCGCGCGCTGGACAGAGCGCTTTCCACCGGCGCGGATTTTGCTGAAATTTTTCTGGAGGACAGCCGCACCCACAGCCTGCAAATGCTTGGCGGGCATGTGGAGATGATCAACTCCAACCGCATGCACGGTGCGGGCATTCGCGTTTTCAACGGGCTGAACGCCATATATGCCTATACGAACGATACCGACGAAGCCGGGCTGCTGCGCTGTGCCGATCAGGTGGCATCCGCCGTGCAAAGCGAGCGGAAAAGCTTTCTGCTGTCTCCCGAGCTGGTAACGCCTGCCCTTCCGGCCCCGCAAACCGTGCTGTTAAGCCCTTCCGACGTTGTTACCAAAAAGAAGCTGGAGTATCTTCGCGTGGCGGACGCGGCGGCACGCGCCGTAAGTGAGGAGATTGAACAGGTAAGCTGCACGCTGTCCGACGGCGAGCAGGATGTGGTGATCTGCAACAGCGAGGGCCTGTACGTGGAGGATTCCCGTATACGCACGCGCATGGCCTGCGTAGCCATCGCGGGAAGCGGAACCGAGAAGCAACAGGGGCACGAGGGCCCCGGCGCGCTGATGGGGTACGAGCTGTTTACCAGCCGGGTGAACCCGGAGCAGGTGGGCAGAACCGCCGCTGAAACCGCAAAGCTGATGCTTCACGCGCCTGTTTGCCCCGCAGGGGTCATGCCCGTTGTGATTGACAACGGCTTCGGCGGCGTAATCTTCCACGAGGCGTGCGGCCACAGCCTGGAAGCAACCAGCGTGGCCTTCGGCATGAGCGTGTTCTGCGATAAACTGGGGCAGAAAATCGCCTCCGACTGCGTTAGCGCCATTGACGACGGCACCATCCCCGACGAGTGGGGCAGCCTCCGCGTGGACGACGAGGGTATGCCGACCAATCGCCTCGTGCTGATCGAAAACGGTATTTTGAAAAACTATATAATTGATAAACTCAACGGCCTCCGCATGGGCATGGCCCCCACCGGCAGCGGCCGGCGGCAGGGTTATCAGCTGGCGCCCACCTCGCGCATGCGCAACACCTACATCGCCGCCGGCACGGACGACGAGCAGGCGATGATCGCCACCATGGGCGACGGCCTGTACGCGAAAAGGCTGGGCGGCGGCTCGGTGGACCCGGCTACGGGCAACTTCAATTTCGCCGTTTCGGAAGGCTATCTGGTGAAGGGCGGCAAGATCGTTTCGCCCGTTCGCGGCGCGTCGCTGATCGGCAAGGGCGCGGATATCCTGATGCAAATTGACCGGGTGGGACGCGAAATGAAGATGGCGCAGGGAATGTGCGGCAGCATCAGCGGCGCGATCCCGGTAAACGTGGGTCAGCCGATGATCCGTGTAAAACAGATGACCGTCGGCGGACGCGCTTAACCGCCAGCCTCATAATCGACCTGTCAGGAGTGGAACCGATGGATATGGATCAATTTATCAGCCAATTGTTTACAGCCGCAAAGGAAGCCGGTTTTACCGTTTCCGAAGCGTATCTAATGGAGAATGAAAGCTTTCACGCCGTAGCGACGAACGGCGAAATTACCCAATATTCCTCCCATGCCACTCGGGGACTTGGCTTTCGCGGCATGCTCGGCGGGCATATGGGGTATGCTTCTACCGAGGCGTTCGACGCCGACGCGGTGGATTGGCTCGTGCAGGGCGCGCTGGACAGCGCTACCCTTTGCGAAGACCCCTCCGAGCCGTTTATCTACGATGGCAAAGAGCCTGTTGCAAAGCTCGATCTCACCGGTACGGACGCGCCCGCAACCGAAAAACTCGCTTTTGCGCTGGAAATGGAAAAGCAGGCGAAGGCGTATGATTCGCGGGTGGCTCAGGTGGGCTACGATACCGTAATCACCGGCAAGAGCCGCGTGCGCATTGTAAACACCTACGGGATGGACAAGCAGTACGAGCAGAGCGTGTGCGGCGCGTACCTCCAGCCCATTGCCCGCGACGGGGACAGCACATCCACCGGCATGGAGCTGCGTTTCTCGCGAAATTTCAGCGATCTGGATGCCGCTGCGCTCGCAAAAGCCGCCGCGAAAATTGCGGTGGACGGGCTGCACGCTTCGCCCGTGTCTTCCGGCAGTTATCGTGTCGTAATTGAAAACCTCGCCATGACCGATCTTTTAGAAACGTTCTCCTCCATCTTTTCCGCGGAGAGCGCTCAAAAAGAGCTTTCGTTGCTCAAAGGTAAACTGGGGCAGACGATCGCGGCGGATTGCGTGACCATTGTGGACGATCCCCTCCGCACGGACGGATTTGCCAGCCGCCCCTTCGATGCGGAGGGTGTGCCCAGCCGCCGTAACATCGTGGTGGACAAAGGCGTGTTCAAAACGTTCCTGCACAACCTGAAAACCGCGCACAAGGACGGCGTAAAATCCACCGGTAACGCCAGCAAGATGGGGTACGCAACTTCGGTGTTCGTATCCCCCACCAACTTCTACATTGAAGCGGGCACGCAGAGCTTCGGCGAACTTCTTGCCGCGATGGGCGACGGGCTGGTGATTACCGAGGTTGAGGGCCTGCACGCGGGCGCGGATGCCGTGAGCGGGGATTTCTCGCTCCTTTCCAAGGGGTATACGGTAAAAAACGGCAAGCGCGAGCGCCCCGTGGAGCAGATTACCGTGGCGGGTAACTTCTTCGAACTGATGAAGAACATCCGCGCGGTGGCAAGCGACCTGCGCTTCCCCTCCGGCGGCGTCGGCTCACCGAGCGTGGACGCAGGCACCCTGAGCGTTGCGGGGAAAGATGTCGAAGCCTGATCCATTCCCCGAAAACCAATATAACCAGCAAGAAGCCGCCCTCAAGGGGCGGCTTCTTGATAACCCGATTTCTTTTTTCTGTCTATCCCATTTTTCCAATCGCGTTGATGAAAAACGTCACCCCAAAATACATCAGCATCGTGCCGAGCACCGCGATGATGACGCGGTATATCTTCTGGCTGATAAATTTACGTGTTTTCCCAATGGCGACGGAGATGGAGCCGTACCATAAAAAGTCGGTGAAGATGTGACCAAGGTAGAAGACCGCCACGCCTAAAATACCGAAAGCCTGATATGCGTTCAGCAGAAACCCCAGCCCGATAATCGCCCACCAGAGCAGAAAATACGGGTTCATCGCGCTGATGACAACGCCGGAAAGCACCATATTTTTCGAAGCGGCGCCGCCGTTGATTTCAATTTTCACCGAATTCCGAATGGCGCTGCGAATCATATCCGCGCCCATAATGGCGAGTATTCCGCCGCCGATCAGCCCTATGGCAATCTGGGCGATGTTCGACTGGAGGATGATATCAAATCCCAGAAAAATCAGCGTAATCAGCAGCAACTCCAGCAGCGCATGACCCAGAATGATGATAAATCCGGACTTTCCGCCGGTCGTCAGGGCCTGTTGTATGGTATAGGTAAGCAGCGGCCCGGGCATCACCGCGCCGGAAAACCCAAGCACTACGGCGGATAGAAACGTCGCGAGCATCTTCTCCCCTCCCGGCGGTTTTCATACACCATATCACATTTGGGGGAGCTTGTCACGACAAGGTTTGGTTTTTCATTGTACTGTTAAAGCAATTGGATACCGGGTTAATCAGCGTCGCATCCACTGTTGCGTTTCCCGCGTGCCTCAATCGGTTTTGCCCTGTCTCGGCTGATATTAAAAAACATAGCCGCGCCGAACAGAAGGGGTAGGCGCCATTCTGAATAGACGCTTCAGAATGCCGACGCCAACAAACGATGCTATCGACTTGCTAAAGAATCATCAAACCGGCGAAGGCTCTTGTTATGCCTCCGCCGGTACACGATAAATTTGCGGTAAGCGATCAGGGTAGCAACCGAATCACAAAATACCCCAATAAACTGGTAATTCCGCTGACGAAGCTTCCCCATATCAGGTCCAGCACCGTAATCAACACAGGCCATTCCCGTATGGTGGCAAGATTGGTCAAGTCATACGTCGCGTATGTGACCAGCCCAAACAGCAGCCCGGGCAGCAGCGCGGCCTGCCAGCTAGCCGCGGCCAAAGCGGGCCGCACCACAAAGAACTGCAGCCCGAGAATAAACACAAGGTAAAATAGCAGCGCCGCCCACAGCACGGGTTTGGCAGCCATCAGGTAGCCGAGCTTCTGCGCGTACAGCCCCTTGGCGATTCCCAGCAGCCAAATCATATCGATCACCAGAAAAATGCCAAGTAAAACTAAATAGTTGCGTACATCCACCCATGAAATCGACAGGTTCATGTTTCAAATCCTCCTTTGTCCTGTTCTGTTAGTATCTACCTTCTAAATTAATACCGTACAGGTTATTCGCGGCTGTTTGGTTCAAGCATCCGCGTTTTGTTCTATTTTGCGCTTCTTGGGAAACCATGGAAAGAAAACGCTCGTCCGCCGTGCATATTCCGCATAGCCGGGACGGTCTTTCATGTTTTTTTCCAGCATCGGCACACCGGAAACGAACAGTAATAGCAACGTTATGGTAATCGGGCTTACGAACACCCACGGCGCAATCCCGCCGCTGACAGCGATAACCGCCATTCCCCACCACATTGTCGCTTCACCAAAATAATTCGGATGCCGAGTGTAACGCCACAGACCGGAATCCATAATTTTACCCTTGTGGGCAGGATCGCGAAGGAATGCGGCCAACTGCGCATCCCCGACGGATTCGAAAAGGAAGCCCACGGCGAACACCAACATCCCCGCGCCGTATACCCACCCGTTTGTATAGAATTGTCCGGGCGTATGCAAAATCACCGGCAAGGCAATCAGGTACATCAGCACGCCCTGAAGCATATATACCTGCAGAAAGGCGCGGGGCACCACCCAACGACCCCACGCCTTGCGAAAGGCAGCGTAACGGAAGTCTTCCGGTTTTCTATGGTTGCGGCGGTAAATATGGGTAAACAGGCGCACGCCCCAAAGAGTGATGAGCAGGGTGATAGTCACCTGCGTCAGATTGGTTGGCAGGCGCAGCGGAAGCATAATCCACGCGACGATTACGAACCCGATCCCCCAGCCAATATCCACAATGCTGTTGTTGTGGCGGATTGTTCCAAGCAGGAACAGCCCGAAGAAATAGCAGAAAATCACGATAGCGGCAATGCCCATTCTTTATGCCTCCTCTCCCTGCGTGAAGCAGATCGCGACAGTGCCGGGGCCCGCGTGCAGCGCAACCACCGACGAGATTTTGCTGACAAACACAGGTTCTTTCCCCGTCAGCCGTATCATCTGTTCCCGGTATTCGTTCGCCAGAGGCAAATTATCGCCGTGGACGATCGCATAATTCTCAATTCCGCCCTTGCGTAGCGCGCGTTTCACCAGCCTGAATATCTTTTTTGCCAGCCCCTTTTGGCTGAAGGCGGCTCCGAAAGCAGCGCCGTGGCCCTGCGAATCCAACGTCATAATGGGCCGTAGGCCTACCGCCATGCCAACCCTGCCAATCGTATTGGGCACCCGTCCGCCCCGAACGGCATAGGCAAGGGTATTCAGGCACACATAAATCTTGATACGCGATATGCGCGTTTTCAAATCGGCGATAATCTCCTGATGGGTTTTCCCCTGCGCCGCCAGCTCGGCGGCCCGGTGAACCAGCAGCCCCTGCGCACCGGAATTCAGCCGCGTATCCAGCACCGTTACCGGGTGTTCCGGGGCCGATACCGCCTGCGCCGCTTTCACCATCGCCTGATAGGTACCGCTTAGTTGATCCGCAACACTGAGCACGATCAGCGAATCAAACTGTTCCAGTCGGGCGGTCAGCAGCGCCCGGATCCGCGCGGGTTCCGGCTGAGAGCTGGTGGGGTAAGCGCCGGGCTCATCCATACGGGTAAAAAGGTGCGGAAGATCCATCGTCAGTTTATCCAGATAGACCGTCCCGTTAGCCAGAACCCCCATTGGAATGACCGAAATACTATTTTCCAGCAGAAACTCATCCGGAAGATCGGCAATGGAATCGGTAATCAGGCCGACGCTGCTTTTCGCTACAGTTCGCAAGCGGCTTTGAAACAGCATGTCGTCCGCTTTTTGCTCCACAATTGTCCCGAAAGGTTCCAGCTTTGCCATGAGGTTCGCAGGTTCATTGGTGTGGATATGCACCTTTATTTTATCGCCCCTGGGGCTGACAATCAGTGAATCCCCCATGGCGTCGATAGCTTGTTTTACAAGGTCGGAAACGGCTTCGCCCTGCTCCGGCTGCCGCCCGTCAAGCTGGATCAGCGCTTCGGTGCAGTAGCGGAAAGCCGGAGTTTCTTCCTCCGTATCGACAACGGTTTCCACTTTCTCATCTTCGGTAAAACGCAGCGTATGCCCCTCGTCAAACACACGGTTGATACCCTCTAAAAAACGCACAAAGCCTGCCGCGCCCGAATCCACAACGTTGTGTTTTCGCAGCACCGCAAGCTGGTTTCGGGTATTTTCCATGGATTGACGCGCCGCGCTGTACGCGGCTGTAAACAGCTCCTGAAACCCTTTGAACTGATCCGAATTCCGATTGATAAAAACCGCCCAGTCCCGGATGACGCTCATCAACGTCCCTTCCATCGGCTGTTCCACGGCGTTATACAAATGGCGTACCGCCCCGGCCGCAATGCGTGCAAAATCCCCCACGCTTACTCTATCGTAGCTTGCGCCCTCCTGCGCCAACCCGCTGACATAGGAGGCGAAAATAATGCCGGAATTTCCGCGGGCGTTTTCCAGCCCCGATTGGGATATGCCCTGAAGCATGTTGCCGAAGGAGAACGTGCGTGCCGGTTTTTCCACCATCGCGCGCAGGGTTGTGCTTAAATTTGTGCCCGTATCGCCGTCCGGCACCG
This sequence comes from Eubacteriales bacterium, assembly GCA_028692205.1. Next base: position 1,189 of record JAQUXV010000077.1, on the reverse strand, counting down.
GGAAAACGTTAATCAGGTTCAGGTATTTCCGATGTGACGCAACCTCCTGCGCGCCGGATGAAAACCACTGTAACACATCCACGCCGCTTGCCTGCTGTGTGTCCATCCGATATTCCATATGCCGTACCTCCCACTTTCAGGTAGAAACATAGCCAAACCGGATATGTATTGATATTATACCTTATTTTTCCACCCATGAAACGTCGTCCGGTGTTTGATGGGCTACTCCCTTTGGGGGTTCGCCCGTTCGGATTCCGGCACCCCTCCCACCCAAGTTTTTCGGCTTGCCAAAGAACCCGTGTTTCTTCTCAGAAAACGGATTCTTTGGCAATTCGCAATAACCCGAAAGACGGTTGTCAACAGGTATTCAGCTGAACACTCTGCTACAGTTCAAAGTCCTTCTCCTCCAGATTCGGATAAACTTCCTGAATTGGAGAATAATCCTGAATCGGATCGTTTTGAAGGAACAGCGAGGTGAGGTTTTTCATTCCGGCCAGCGCGCCGATGTCGGAAACGCCCGTGTTGGCAAGATCAAGATGTTGCAGATTCGTCAGTCCGGCCAACGGGCTGATATCGTCAATCGGCATATCGGACAAATCTAAGAAGTTGAGCAATTCCAGTTCGCTCAGAGGCGCCAGACTCTGAAACGCGTTTCTGTCGGCGTGCAGAAAACCCAGTTTTTTCAGTTTGGCTAACGGACTCGCATCGATGATGCCGTTTCCGAAAATGCTCAGCGACCGGAGGTTTGTCAGGTTGGCAAGCGGGCTTAGATCCGTTACCGCATTTCCCCCAAGATCCAGGTTTTCGAGCTTTTTCAACCCTGTCAGTGCGCCGACGTCCCTCACCTGATTAAAGCAAAGGTTCAGGTTCGTCAGGTTGGTAAAGAACTCAAGCCCTTCCAGATTGGCAATCTGCTGATCCGCCGGAATATGCGGCTGCCATTCAACGCTCAGGTCGAGCGACGTTATCGAATCCGCGTCTGCTTTGGTGATGTTGCCCTCCTGCTTGCCCAGAATCTCCCGTATTCTACGCTCCAGAAGCTCATCGGTAAAGCGAACAACGATTGTGTTATCATCTATCATTACGTGGCCGTCTTCCCCCATTTCGATATCCGTATTCAGATGGGGCAGCAGCGCTTCGATCGGCCCATAATCCGAAATGGGATTTCCCAAAAGCAGCAGAACACTCA
>JAQUXV010000076.1 GCA_028692205.1 Eubacteriales bacterium | reverse complement strand
AGTGTCGCCAACACGGAAACGACGACTTTTTCGCTCAGGTTATTGAGCACAAAGCCGCATTCGGGCGTATTCTTGGTGGGCGTGGTATATTGCCACAGCTCGACGGGGCAGGTCAGATCGATTTTCATTGGCTATCCCTCCATACCGTTCCTGCCGTGCAACCGTTACAACGAATATAACATCATTTCGGTAAGCAGATCGTTTATAAAAGTCAGGTGCAGCGCCACCGTGAGCGGCGCGCCGTCCGCGCCCGGCACACTGGCTGTATAATGCAGCGTGGCGTATCCGCCGCCGCGTTCCAGCGTGCCGTAGGGTAGGTTTTGCCCGTCGCCGTACAAAAGCGCCGCGCCATCCGCCGTACGGTTGTCGCCGTCGCTGCGGAAAAGCGCCATAGCGTCGTTGAGCGTCATGCCCGCCGCAAGCCCTCGCGGCCCCGATTCGCCGCCCGTAAGGGTGATGGATTCCAGCCGTTCGTTCTGCCGGTTCGCATCAGTTACGAACACCAGCGCCGCATTCGCCGTCGTCAGCGAATGGAGCCATTCGCCCGTATCGTCCTGCGCCCAGTTTTCATCGGTCGCGGCGCCGAACAGGGTTTGAGCCGCGCTCGCCGTCAACGTCAGAAAATCGACCTTGCCGAACTGCAGATCGCTCTGCCCAAAGGCTTCCGCGTCGCTTACCAGCGTAACGCCCTCCGTTTGCTGTGCGCCGCCGCCAACCGCGGCAAGGTTGCCCTGTACCTCCGCCTGCGTTATATAAGTGTTGAAGCCGTATACGCGAATGGCGTTTACCGCCCCGTCCGTAACGGTGTACAGGACACCGGCGTCGGTATAGCGGTCGTCCCCAGCGAGGACGTGGATGGCGCACTGCACGCTTTGCAGGGTATTCCCGCTGCGCTGCGCCAGCGCCCAGTATGCCGCCTGCGGAAGCTGATTTAAAACGTAAAGGGGAGCGAAACTGTCGTCTCCGGAAAGGCTGGGATTTTGCCAGCCGTAAGCGGCCAGCAGCGCCGCCGCCGGAGCGTTCAGCGTAACGCTCCGGGGCATCGCAAGGCTCGCATCCGTAACGGCCACGGCGTTCAGCACACTTTGCGCGTCCAAAACAGGTTTATTATAATACAGCGTTGCGGTATCATAGATAAACGCATAACCGTCCCCGGTGAGCGCGTCCTCTCCGACGGGGGCGTTGATGGGCTGCACATCCTTCGTGCTCAGCAACAGGCCGTTCAGCCATGTGCCCAGCTCGGTTTCCGTAAGCACGCCGGCCTCGTCGGCTTGCGCGGGCAAGCCGATCAGCAACACAAGCACAACCGTCAGGAGCAGGCACACCCTTTTCATTCTCATCGCTCCTTTGCGGCGGAAAAGCCGATATCCATTCAAATTCACCCTTTATTGTACATGAAACGGTGAAATCTGTATAGTCTTTTCGTGTAAATTCAGCATTGGCATCAAGCCTAAAAACGATGCTCACGCGCACTTACGGGTGCGAAACGCCCGTAAGTATGCTATACTGGTATCCGTGCATGGAATGCCGTTACCACACCACGGCACAGGCCGGGAGGGGCTATGGACTACCAACGCGATTATATTCTCCGCCTCATCCACATGCTGGGCGAGCTGATGCGCCGTATTTACGAGCGGCTGGACAACCGGCAGCGGCTGGATTTGCTGGATCAGGCATGCCGGGAGCACTGCGGCATGCCGCTTGCTACGGCGGAGAGCCTGACTATGGACAGCCTGTATTCGCTGCTTTCTCCCATGCCGCGCTTTATGCTGGGCGAGCTTCTGGCCGTCAAGGCGGAAGTGATCCCGCTGGCCGCAGGCGAAGCGGAAGCTCTGCAATACCGCGCGGTACAGTTGCTTTCCTCCCTGTATGACGAGACGCAGCTTTGCGACCTGCGCGCAGAAAAACTGCGGCAGCTGAAACAGGCGGTGCTGCCGATGCTTACGGCGAACGACCTGATGGCCTGCGCGCGCTTCTTTTTCACCGCCGAACGGTATGACGAAATGGAGGACGCGCTTTTCCAGGCGCTTGCGCTGGAAACGGGAGACGCGTTTGCACAGGACCGTGAAACCACCGTTCTGATGCTGCGCCGCGCTTCCAAAGCGACCGCCCGCGCGCTGGCCCTTTGCAACATGAGCGGCGACGAGCTACGGGCCTCCGCCCACGAGCTGACAAATCTGCAGAATCCCCACGAAAGAGAGAAACCCCAATGATCCTGATTTCCGTACAAAACGTGCAAAAGGGCTTCGGCGCCCACGAAGTGCTGCGGGACGTGACTTTCAGCCTCCAAAAGGGCGAGAAGATGGGCCTGATCGGCGTTAACGGCTGCGGTAAAACCACCCTGATGCGGCTGATCGGCGGCGAAAGCCAGCCGGACGGCGGCTTTATCCATAAAAACAAGGACCTGCGCATCGGCTATCTGGCGCAGATCAACGATATCGACCCCGCCGACACCATCTGGAGCGCCATGCTCCGCGTGTTTGAAACGGTGATCGCCATGGAGCGCCGGATGCGCGAGCTGGAAGAAGCGCTGGCCCGCCACGCGGACGATGAAGAAACCACCCTGCGCCTCTCGGGCGAATACCAGCGGCTGACCGAGGAATTTGCCCGCCGCGAGGGTTACGCCTACGAAGGCGAGATCATCGGCGTACTCAACGGCCTGGGGATCGGCCGGGAGATGTTCGAGCGCACCGTCGGCACGCTGTCCGGCGGCGAGCGCACGCGGGTGGCGCTGGCAAAGCTTCTGTTGCAGAAGCCCGAAGTTCTCCTGATGGACGAGCCTACCAACCACCTTGATCTGGAAGCCATCGAGTGGCTGCAGAATTACCTGACCGATTACAAAGGCTCGCTGCTGGTGATCAGCCACGACCGGTATTTTCTGGATCACGTATGCACCACCATGGGCGAGATGCTTAGCGGCCGCATCCATAAATTTACCGGCAATTACACCGAGTACCAGAAAAAACGCGCCGCCGATTTTGAAGCGCGCATGAAGGCATACGAGCTCCAGCAGAAGGAGTTTGAGCGCGAGCGCGCCATTATTGAGCGCTATCGCAGCTTCAACCGGGAAAAGAGCATCCGCGCCGCCGAGAGCCGCCAGAAACGGCTGGATAAAATTGAGCGGCTGGAAAAGCCGCCGGAAGAAAACCAGATTCGCTTCTCTTTTGATGCGCGCCGCCGCACCGGCGAGGAAGCGCTGGAAGTAAAAAACCTGAAAAAGAGCTTCGAAGGCCGCGCGATTTTCGGCGACGTCAGTTTCAAGCTGCGCGCGGGCGACCGTGTGGCGCTCATCGGCCCCAACGGCGTGGGCAAAAGCACCCTGTTTAAAATTCTCACCGGTCGCGAAACGCCGGACACCGGACTGGTGCGCTTCGGCGCCAATGTGGATATCGGGTATTACGATCAGCATCAGCAGCAGCTGAACCCCGAAAACACAATGTTGGACGAGGTGTGGAACGCCTTTCCATCCATGGAGCAGAGCCGTGTGCGCGGCGCGCTGGGCCTGTTTCTGTTCTCCGGGGACGACGTTTTTGCCAAAATCAGTTCCCTGTCCGGCGGCGAGCGCGGCCGCGTGGCGCTTACTAAACTAATGCTGCGCAAGGATAATCTGCTGCTGCTGGACGAGCCGACCAACCACCTCGACATGGATAGCCGCGAGGTGCTGGAAGACGCGCTGTACGATTTTCCGGGCACCATCCTCGCCATCAGCCATGACCGTTATTTTATCAACCGCTTTGCCGACCGTGTGATGGTAATGAGCGAGAACGGCATTACCGAATACCTGGGCAACTTTGACGATTATCTGGAAAAGCGGGATCGCCCCACGCCGCCCGCCGAGGCAGTGGAAGACGGCGTTACCAAAACGTCGATCATACGGGAACGGAAGCGCAGCCGCCAGCAGGGCGCGCGGATCCGGGAGCTGAAAGCCGCCGTAACGAAAGCCGAAGCGGCCATCGAAGCCAACGAAACGCGCATCGCCGAGCTGGAGGCGCAGCTGGCCGCGCCCGAAACCTATCAGGATCAGGCGCTGCAGTTGAGCGTAACGCAGCAATACCGCGAAGAGCAGGAAAAGCAGGAATCCCTGTACGACGCGCTGGAAGAGGCCGAAGCCGCCGTGCGGGACGCAGAAGCGGAAGAATAACGTTCATCGATTTAAAGCGAAATCCACGGCGAAGCAAAGCCGCCACCCTCCCACGGATGCGGAGAAGCCGTTTCGTATCCGCCGAATAATAATGAATGCTACCAGCGGACAAGCCGACAGGAAGGCCCGGAAACAGCAACGCCGTTTCCGGGCCTTTTGCCGCGTTTGCCTACGTATACCCGGCAAAGCAGATCATTTTTTATCAAGAGGCTTCGGTCCGCAGGGCGACGCGCCCGCCTTTCCGCTGGTTATCGGCCGTTATGGGAAAGGCCCGATTTTCGCGCCTGTGAAAACTGGTACCGTCGCGGGATGCGGTATATCCGCCCGTCCTTTTCAAAGCGCGCGCCCGTTTGCTTAAACCAGAAGGGCACGCCCGCCTCCCTGCACTGCGCGGATACGTCCGCCGCCCACTCATAACGCATCAGGCGCGCATCGTCTCCGCTTTCGCCGCCCAGCGCCACCTGCTCGATAGCCGGGCTCAGATAGGCGCGAAAATCCACCGCCTCCAGCATCGGCTCGCAGATGATCGTTTTATGCCGAATCGGCAGGCTGAGAAAATACGGCATCCGCTCGTCCGCCGCAGTCTGGTTTTCACATGTCACGCCGATGGACACGTTGGGGTAACCGTCTCCCCAGTCCTCCGGAAGCTGTTCCCGAAAGCGAAGAATGCGCTTGGTAATAAAGAAGAAGTTCAGGTCGGCCCGCTCCCGCATCATCCGCCACGCTTCCGCCCGCCAGCCATCCGCCTGATCGAGTAAGAAATCCGATGTAAAGCAGGTGAACACGTCGTCCGGCCCGGGAAGCTTGTAACTGCCGTCCCGTTTTTTCCGCACGGGCAGGTTAAAATCCGCGTTTTTGCGCACGGCGCTCGCATCCAGCTCGTACTTGGCGTCGCGCCGATAGACGTAGCAATGCAGGCAACCGGCGCTGTATTTTTGGCAGCCGTGCCACGGGTTCCATGTCGCCATGCGCGCCGCCCCCCCTTTTTCCGTTTCACTCGGCCGTAAAATGATTATATCTCCTTATGTTCCCGTATACCAGAATTTACAGGAATATTCCGTGCAACCGTTGCAAAAACATCACGGTTTTGTTACACTCAACTGGAAAGGAGTGCCGCATTTTCGCGGCAACGAAAAGAATGTATGATATTGTGATCGTCGGCAAGGGCCCCGCGGCCTTAAGCTGCGCCATTACAGCGCGTATGCGCGGTCTGGAGACGCTTCTGGTAGGTCCCGCCAACCAAACGAGCTGGCTTGCCCGCACCGAACGTATTGATAATTATCCCGGCTTGCCCGCTACCTCCGGCGCGGAGCTGCTGAACGCTTTTACCAAACAGGCGCTTGAACTGGGCGCCCAGACGCGCGACGGGCTCGTGCGCCAGATTCTCCCCTCCGACACCGGCTTTATGCTGCTGGTGGAAAGCGACGTGGTGGAGGCGAAAACCGTACTGCTTGCCATGGGCGCGGCGCGGCCCCAGCTGCTGCCCGGCGAGGAGGAGCTGCTCGGCATGGGGGTAAGCTATTGCGCCACCTGCGACGGGATGCTGTACCGCGGTAAGAAGCTCGCCGTGCTGTCTTCCTCGGAGGAGGGCGCGGAGGAAACCCTGTTCCTTGAAAAGCTCGCTTCCGGCATCGACTATTATTCGCTGAAAAAGCACGACGTCAAGGCTCTGCCCGGCACCGTGACCCTGGTCGGCGAAAAACCCGAAAGCCTCGAGCGCGGCCCGGAGGGAATCAACATCGTTACCCCGAAAGGGAAACACACGTACGACGGCGTGTTCATTTTCCGTAACGCCGTATCGCTTGGGATGCTGCTGCCGGATCTGCAAACCGAGGGCAGCTTCATTCCCGTGGATCGTGGAATGCACACCAACGTAAACGGCGTATTCGCCGCGGGCGATTGCACCGGCAAGCCCCTTCAGGTTGCCAAAGCCGTTGGCGAAGGCAACGTAGCCGCCATCTCCGCCGCAGAGTATATTGCGTCGCTTTCGAAGGAATAAACGCTATTCCTTCTTACTAAACTGGTTTTTCATGGATGAAAACGGGTCCGGTAAACGTACTATGGTTGACAAAATCGGCAGCGTAAGCCGCCGATAGTTTGGGAGGCACAGTATGAATAAGCTCATTTTCCGCCGGTTGATCGTCTGGGTAACTGTTCTTTGCCTTATCGTCGGCTGCGTTGGTTTCGCGGGCGCGGAACAGACGGGAGCGACCGGGTTCGAGGCGCTGACGCCGTTTATGGATCTGGTGGCCGCCGCGGCTGAAAGCGCGGGCGACGAACCCGAAGTGATCGGCGATGAGGAAACCACCCTTTCCAACGCGTTCATCTCCGCTTTCTTCAACATCGGCCTGACGACGGACGCTTCGCTGGGCATCACTACAGACCTGTTTACCGATACCGCGAAACAGGCCGAGTACCTCGGCAAAACCTTCGCCGCCCAGCAGCCCACGCTGGAGACTATTGTGCAGGCGCTGCCCATTACCGGTTATATCGGCTTCCAGCCGGTGACGGTGAACACGGTGGACGACAGCAATGTGCAGATCATCGGCGAGCTGTATTGGGGCACCAAACCCATGAGCCAGATGACGGATGCGGATTATCGCGATGTCCAGTGGCTGGATCGCGCCGTATACACTTTCCGCGAGGATGCCGCCGCCATGAACGGCTACCTGCTTACCGGTTTCTCGGTCGGCTCGGAGCTGAATATGGAAGAAGCCATGCAGGATTATACCGAGGGCATTCTGGTGGAGTACATCAACTCTTCGCTGGGCTTCTCCATCCTGTATCCCAGCGTGTTCACCGATGATATGCTGGTGGAAAGCGAAGACGGCGTATCGGCGTCCCTCCCGGACGGCAGCGTAAGTTTCTCCGTGCATCGCACGGACAACACCACCAACGCCAACCTGTCCGACTATATCGAGGTGATCGCAAACGGCATCGCCAATTCCAAATACACGCTGTATGAGGAGTTCAGCGCCGCCACCGTAACGTACGATACCGACGCGGGCTTTACCGTGTTTGACGCCTATATCGTAACCGACAAGTACATCTATCAGGCGGAGCTTTCCTATAAGAAGGAACTGGCCTCTACTTACAGCATGTACACGGCCTATCTGGAAAACTCCTTCTCGGTGGATTCCGTCAGCGTTGGCTGATCGCCTTTTGGCAACGGAAATCGTATCCGGAAGAACGGGGGGATGTGTATGAAACGCCTGCTCTGTCTTGTGGCGGCGCTGTGCCTGTTTGTCGCTCCCGCCTTTGCGCAGGTCGCCTCGGAGGCCCTGCCGTTGACCGGCGAGCAGTATTATCCCGAAGGCTCCACTGCCGATACGGCAACCTACGTTTTCAGCTACCGCTATCCCCAGTTTGATCCGCAATCCGACGCCGCTGCCGCCATCAACGCCTGCTTTGCTTCGCTGGCGGCCGATATGGAGGGCTCTCCGGTTCCGGATTCCATCGTTGAAGCGGGCGCACCGTCCGTCGACGGCGTGTACTACACGAATCTGGATTACCGCATCACCTGCAGCACAGACGACTATCTGAGCGTGCTGATGTTAAGCCAACAGTTTCTGGGTAATGCCGAATCCGAAAGCTGGACGGCTCTGGTGTTCGCCTTGAACGGCGTATACGAAGGCCAGCCTGTTTCCCTTTCCCAGGCGATGGGGATGGAACAGGAAAGCAGCGGAAACGGCGACAGCTATGCTTCCTGGCTGGTCTACGGGCTGGTTTGGCAAATCATTCAACAACAGCAGGCAACGTTGCAAAAGGGTTATTTCCCGGCGTTGACCTACGATGATCTGGTGAATGTTTTCACCCCGGAGAGCGATTTTTACCTCGATGAGGACGGTAACTTCGTATTCTTCATTCAGGCCGGGCAGATCGCGGGCGAGGTGGAAGGCATACTCACCTATCCGTTCTCCATGGCAGAGCTGCTCAGCGTCGTGCAGGAACGCCCCGGCACCGAAACAAGCGCCGGTTCCGGCTGACGCTTTCAAACGGTTATCTACTTCAGTTCAGCCGAAACGCGCCCCCGGCCGGAGCCGGAGGGCGCGTTTCGGCTGATTGGAACGTTATTCGCCACTCCATATTTCTCTTGTGTCGGGAGGCATGTTTACCATGAGCCATTATCAAATCGGTATTCTTACCGGCAGCTTACGAAAGGGCTCCTATAGCCGCGCAATCGCGGAGGTGCTGGCCGGGCTCGCACCGGAATCGCTTTCCATTCGGTTTGTGGATTTTTCCAGTCTGCCGCTGTTCAATCAGGATTTTGACGACGTAGGCCCGGTGCCGCAGACCAGTGTGGCTTTTCGTGAAGAAATTGCCCAGCTGGACGGGTTTCTGTTTATTACGCCGGAATACAACCGCGGTATGCCCGCGCTGCTGAAAAACGCGCTGGATACGGCATCCCGCCCCAAGGGGCACAACCAGTGGGCCGGCAAGCCCGCCGGTTTGATTGGCGTTACCCCCGGCGCGCCGGGCGCTTTCGGCGCTTGTGCGCAGCTGCGCCAGATCATGGCGTTTTTGAACCTTCAATTGCTGCAGCAGCCGGAAGTGTATATCGCGAAGGTGAACACCCTGCTGGACGAGCAGGGCAGGGTAACGAACGAATCGACCGCCGAATTCCTGAAAGGGTATATGCAGGCCTTCACCCGTTGGGTCGAAACCGTACGCCAAAGCCGGTAGCCGGGGCCATTGGCAACGAAAAACAACAGGATGCGTAAAAATCGGCGCATACCCCTTGCCAAACCCCGCAAAGGATGATAGAATAGACAAGCTGTGAATGAATAGCCACTCCGGCTCACGCCGGATAACGATTCTCCCGTTAGGAGGTGTAGCAAATGGGCAAGTTTTGTGAGATTTGCGAAAAGGGTACGCTGAACGGCAACAACGTCAGCCACTCCAACCGCAAGAGCCACCGCACCTGGGCGCCGAACGTACAGCGCGTACGCGTGGAGATGGACGGTCAAGTTAAGCACGTAAACGTGTGCACCCGTTGCCTGCGTAGCGGCAAAGTGCAGCGCGCGCTGCCGACCACCAACGCGGAGGAAGCTGTTATCGAAGCCTGATGCCGGTACAATAGTTTGTTCTTTGAGGGGCGTGCA
>JAQUXV010000075.1 GCA_028692205.1 Eubacteriales bacterium | reverse complement strand
GCATCACGCTGATGATCTCCGCGCAGATCCTGATGGGGCTTGTAACGCTGGTGCTGGGGCCGGTGGTGGTGCGGATGGTGTTTGAGCAGATTATGCTCCTGCTCTCCATCCGGGACGAATCCGCCCGGACCAACGAGCTGCTGCTCCGTATGCAGGAGCGGACGCCGCCTCCCCCACGGCCCATGCCCCCGCAGCAGGGTGGCTATCCGCCACGGCAGGGCGGTTATGCGCCGGGTTACGGCGGGCAGCCGAGGCAGGCTCCGGAAGGCAACATGAGCCAGCGCTATGCGCCTGTGCCGCCGAACTCCGGCTACCCCACCCCCGGCACCGAAGCGCCCCATGCGCCAGCCCCGGGCGGAACTGGACGCCACACCCCGCAGGGGTAAGCGCTAAAACTATCCCGGATGCGCGGAAGGCCTACGGTTCCGGGCGCGGAATGCCGACCGGTTTAAGCCTGGTTTGCCAACCCGCGAGGCTCGTTGTAAGCGCCCGCGCGGAGCGCTGAAACTGTTGCCTTCCGTGCGCGCCGCTTTCGGGAACAGCCGGAAAAGGATGATCCGGCTGAACGGACGTACCGGAAAGGGCGGCGATTGTGTTCGCACCCCTACGGTACACCGTCGCTACGCCGTGTGGGCTGCGCGCCTGCCGCAGCACCCGAAAAAGTGATGAAAGCATAGTTTTTTCCGCCTGCCGACAGGAACGCGTTTTCCTCTGTCGGAACGGGGTTTGAGCGATCAAACCGGGGGAAAAAAGAAAGGAAGAATGTGCCTGTTTTTCCGCGCGGCTCTTTTATAATCGCGCCGTATAGTGTATAATAAGGCGAATCGCTTTGAGGGAGTGAGGCAAGTGGCTACGGAAATGAACGGAACGACCAAGTTCTCGCCCATTGTGGAGGGAAGCAACGGCGCCCGCGATATTCTGGAGCACGTTTATCGGGCGCTGCAGGCCAAGGGATACGACCCGGTAACGCAATTGGTGGGCTACATCATCTCCGGCGACCCGACTTACATTACCAGTTATCAGCAGGCTCGAAGCATGATCTGCCGCCTTGAGCGGGACGAGATTGTGGAGGAGCTTGTTCGGGTATACCTGAAAGGGCTTGACGAGTGACAGGTTCCGGCCGCGTTCTCGCGCTGGATGTGGGCGACGTGCGCATCGGCGTGGCGGTTACCGACCCTACGCGCACCATCGCCCAGCCGGTGGAGGTTTATCGCCGTGTGGGGTACGGCCCCGACAGCCGTTACGTGCAAGCCCTGTGCGAACGGTATCAAACGGCGGACGTGTTGCTGGGCCTGCCCCTGAACATGGACGGTACCCGGGGCGGGCAGGCGGAAAAGGCGCTCGCGTTTGGCAAAGTGCTCGCCGACGCGGGGCTGAACATTTTCTACTGGGACGAGCGGATGACCACCGTAACCGCCGAGAAAACGTTGATCGAAGGCGGAGTGCGGCGTGACGAGCGCAAACGCAATGTGGATAAACTGGCCGCGGCGGTCATCCTTACGCAATGGCTGGCCAGCGGCGCAAAAATTCTGAATGATACGGAAACCTGACCGTGGGTCGCGCCGGAACTGCGGGCGGCCACGGTTCACAAAGGAGCGGGCTTTATGAAAGAGCAGGATCAACGCGAACCGGCCGGGGAGAACGACGAGCATATCGTGACCCTTCAGGATGAGAATGGCAACGACATCACTTTCGATCATTTGCTGACGTTGGAATTCGAAGGCGCGAATTATATCCTGCTGGAAGCGCAGCAGGACATGGAGGATTGCCTGCAAGGCGAATCCATCATCCTCAAGATCGAGCAGGACGAGAACGGCGATGATCTTTACGCGACCATAGAGGACGAGGAAGAGTATCAGCGCGTTTTCCAGAAGTGCCTGGAGGTTCTGGAGGAACAGGGCGACGGAGAGGAAAACTGATCTCCGGATAATGGTATAACGATACCCCCGCCGCGGCAATCGCAAGCCGCGGCGGGGGTATTTTGCTGAAAAGGCCATTTGTTTTATCGTCTGCGCTACAGCGAGGCTAATATAAGTGGTGGAATTCCGATCAACTGTCGCGGTGCCTGCAGTCCATCTCCCGGAGAAAAGCCGGAAGGATGGTTAGCGTCCGAAAGCGCGCTGGAACCCTCGCCTGCCACCACGTTTCCGCGAAACCGGTTGGGCAATCGCAACCGGCTTACGGCACAATTTCTACAGCCTCAATCTGTTCCCGGTAGGCAAACAGCACCGCCATATCCTCCGGGGCAAGGGCGATGCAGCCCTGTGTCCAATCCATATCGGTGCGGCCTTCATGCAGGTAGATTTCCCCGCCCAGCGCCGTGCTCCACGGCGGGCGGCGACCGTCGGCCTGTGCGCTCTCCACCGCGCGAAGCTCCTCCACGCTGATTTCGCCTTCCGTATACGCGTGCCGCGCGTCATGCCCGTTTGGGTAGGCAATGCCCAGACTTCGGCCATACTTCCCGCTTTCTTTGCTAAGGCAAATGCGGTAAACGCCTTCCGGCGTTTTGCCGTCGCCTTCGCGGCGCTTGGGCCCCACAGGCTCCCGGCCCAGCGCCACGCGGGCGCGGAGCAGCAGGGATTCGCCATCCGTAAGCTCCAGCAGCCGCCTTGCTTTGTAAACCTGTACGCGCGTGTTTACCAGCTCCCCTCCGCTGTACCTGAACGGTCAAATTTGAACATACTGCAACATTCTTGAAAAGGGGGGTAAAACCCTTGCGCCCATACAACACCTGTGCCATAATAAAACAAGTACGGCGCGTATGCCGAGGAGTGGTATAAATCAAGGACAATCGGGATGATCGCCGTTCCCACCGAATCGCTTCCCATTACGAAGCAAGGAAAGGACGCAGAAATATGAACAAATTTCGCAAAGTGCTTGCCATGCTGCTGAGCGTGTGCCTGCTGGCAAGCTTCTCCATCTCTCTGGCGGAAGCGCAGGATGTAACCGCCGTCGCCACCGACGAGGTAACCGATGCCGTCGCCGTAACCGCCCCGCAGCTGGCGGACACCGACGTGATCGCCACCGTGGAGGGCACCGACATCACCTGGGCGGACGCGGCTACCTATTACCAGAGCCTCGTGAACTACTATGGCGAGCCCGACGATACCAGCCTGGAGCTGTATTACGCCGTCGCCATGGAAGAGGCCGTAACCATGAAACTCATCCAGGCTACCGCTGCCGCCAACGGGCTGGACCAGTATACCGACGACGAGAAGGCCGCGATCAACGCCTCCTCCGATTCCGATTGGCAGTCCGCGCTGGACAACTATGTGCAGTCCGCGAGCAGCCTGACCGACGAATCCACCGACGAGGAAAAGGCTTCCGCGTATGCCGAGGCCGAGGCGTACTACGGCAACCTCGGTTACACCAAGGATATTCTTCGCCAGAACTATCTGGACAACGAAACCTACACCCGTGTGCAGGAATTTGTTTGCAAGGACATTACCGTAACGGATGATGATATCCAGCAGCAGTACGAAACCAACGTTGCGAACGATCAGGCGCTGTACGAGAATGATCTGGATTCGTACGAGTATCAGCTGATGCTCTACAATTACCAGTACGCGACCGAAAAACCGTGGTACCATCCCGCGGGTTACCGCTACGTAAAGCACATCCTTCTGCCGGTGGACGATACCCTGATGAGCACCTACACCGATCTGCAGGCCCGTCTGGAAGAGCAGATGGAAAATGAAGCGGACACTACTTCCGACACTGCCGCCGACGCTACTGCGGCGCCCGATGCGACTGCCGAGGCGGATACGACGCCCGAACCCACCGAAACGCCCGTAACCGAGGCGGATGTGGACAACGCCAAGGCGGATATCCTTACTTCGCTGCAGGATAAGACCACCGAAATTTACGATAAGATCGCGCAGGGCGAGGATTTTGACGCGTTGATTGCCGAGTACGGCGTGAACGCGGATGGAACCGCCAGCGACCCGGGCATGACCAGCGGCGATTACCCCAACGGGTACGAAGTCGCCCTCGCCTCCACCAGCTTCGTGCCGGAGTTTGTGGAAGCCGCCTTCTCCATCGATGAAATCGGCGGCGTGAGCGCCCCCTATGTGAGCGACTACGGCGTCCACATCGTGAAATACATGGGCGACGTGCCTGCCGGCCCCGTGGAGCTGACCGACGAGTTGAAGGAGAGCATCCGCTCCAGCCTGCTTACGGACAAGAACTCCGCAGCCATGGATGCCTGGCAGGCAGCCGCGGATATCCAGTACACGGGCCTGCTGAAGACTGTTGACGAGCTGCAGGGCACGGACAGCACCGACAGCGCCGAATAACACATTCCATCATCTTTGGCCCCCTGAAAAGGGGGCCTTCTTTTTTGCCTTTTGAAAAGGCAAAAGGGAAATGCACGCTGCCCGTGTGCAAGGGGAAGGGGTGTCGCACCTGTGGGTGCGAGCAGGGGCTTTCCGCTCGCCCCTGCAACCTTCGGGCCCTGTTGGGCTCTTTTTTGTGCGCCATTTGGCGCGGGCAAGGGGATGCGTCTGCGGACGCACGGGGGTGTCGCACCTGCGGGTGCGAGCAGGGGCTTTCCGCTCGCCCCTGCACCCTTCGGGCTTGCAGTCGGGTAAGGGGCGCGGTGCTTCCTCTCGGAGTACAGGATAGTCGTCCGCCGACACCACGGATGGCAGAGTTACTATACTTTATTGGAGCATCCGCGGTATCGGCGACCGACAAGCCTGTCCATCCTGCGAGGGAGCACCGCGCCCCCTGAAGCAACAATCTGCAAGCGGAAGAAAAATCGGTTAACAAACAGGCAAGGGAAAAGCGATGGAAACCGCATGGGAAGGGGAAGTTTCCGTGTCGTCGTTTCACTATGCGCTTTACGGTTTTTTTTGCATGAAAGCCAACATTGATGACTGAAGTTGATCGGCTTTAGTTCTGATAAGCGTTTATAGTTAATTTGCTTTGTATTTTGCCTGCATACCGATGCCGTTACAACAGGTTCATTGCACTTTTCGCTTACATTTTGCCCTTATACTACGGTTGTCTCAACATATCCGTTGTACTTTCTGTTCACACTTTGCCAGAATATTGAGACCGTTTCAACAGGTTCATTGCACTTTTCGCTCTTACTTTGCTCGTATACTGGAATCGTTTTAACAGGCCTATTCTAATTTCCGCCTGCATTCTGCCCGTATGCCAAAATTGTCTCAACAGGTTCATTGCACTTCCCGCTCGTTCTGCCCTTATACTTCGGTCGTATTAACAAGCCCTTTGCACTTTCCGCCAACTAGGGCAGCCATTTTTCCCTGTCGCCTGACGGCAAGCAAGGCGGGACGCGAAAGGGTTCGCTCCGCAGGATGGACAGGCTTGTCGGTCGCCGCTGCCGCAGCGGTGGTGGACGACTATCCTGTACTCCGAGGGGCGACCCTTTCGCGCAGCCCGCCGCCAACGTAGGCGACCCGAAGGTTACCAAAGGGCGAGCGGAAAGCCCTTTGGTCGCACCCGCAGGTGCGAAACCTCTGTGCGCCCGCAGGCGCATTCCCTGTGCCAGTGCCGAACAGCACAAAAAAAGGACGCAAGCTGCGCCCGAAGGTTACCAAAGGGCGAGCGGAAAGCCCTTTGGTCGCACCCGCAGGTTCGAAACCCCTCTTGCTTTCCTGCTTTTATTAAAGGCAACTCTAAAAACCGGGCGGCTAAATGCCGTCCGGTCAAAACCCAGGCTATTCAATTTGTATCTCTGCTCGATGGGAAATACCTGTCAGTGATCCGGGTTGGTTTTCCTGTTCCGTCCGGGTTAAAATCCTTTCGGTTCGAATACCATCAACCGGTTGAATCTGAGTTTAATGGGTTACCTTGGCTTACTCCTCGTCGTCCAGTTCCGATTCCTTTTCGAAATCGGTCTGCACGATCTCGATCAACTTCTCGAGCAGATCGTCATCCTCGACGGGCACGAATTCTTCGGTATCCTCATCGTCTTCCGATTCGACGACTTTCATGATGTAGAGGTTAACGGGCTCTTCATCTTCACAGGTTTCGCACTCGTCGCAGTGGCAGCCGCATTCGTCCTCCGTTTGGGCGTCGCCCAATACAACGTATTCTTCACCGTTGTAAAAGAAGTAGCGGACGATCTGTAAGAGCACTTGGTTTCCGTCTTCATCGACGCCTTCGATATAATCCTGGCTCTCCATGTCTTCTGCGGTCGTGCCACCCAAACCCTGATCTTCATCGCTAAACAATGGAACCGCCCCACTTTCTGATCTGTATATCGCGCATTTCGCGCCGCACGGTCCACCCAGAGGGAATACCCTGAGGCGTATGGCCCGGCCCGTGCGTACCGTTTGCCGGAATTCGCTTCCCGCGGCGACCGCCGTGTCACAACAGCTTGCGGTCTTCCGGTTGATCGGCGTAAGATCCTGTATCCGGCCCAGCCCTCTTGGTCAACTTCATTATACCCGATGAGTCCGGTTTCCACAAGCATTTTACCGAAAATTTTCATCTTGAAATGCTGTGCCCGAAGT
The DNA here is from genome assembly GCA_028692205.1 of Eubacteriales bacterium. The sequence goes on along the minus strand of JAQUXV010000075.1, from coordinate 2,788 downwards.
GGTATCATTTAAGTGTTGGGAGTCTTTGATCCGGATTGTCGCCCCTTGCGAAGCGCCGAAAGGCCATGCGGAAGGGGCTTTGTTATTCCTGATCGGTCTTTTTGCGAAGCGGGCGTACCGTGCCGTCCTCGTCGCAGATGGATACGTTTTGGAGCACCTGCTCCATATTGGCGCGGAAACCCGCAATGTACTCCTGCCGAAGCGCCGCCTGTTCCGCTTTTTCGGCGTCGGTCAGGGCGCGCTCACGGCTGAGGCGGGCCAATTCGTTAATACGCAGAATTTTTTCGTGTTCCATGGGAACTCCTTTCGAAATGGGAGGCTGATAACATGATTGAGGGAAAATGGTTTGCGCAGGGCAGCGACATTGGCGTCGCGCTCCGCATCCGCGAGGCGGCGCTTGGCCGCGGCCGGGACGCGCTGGACGATGAAGCCCAGCAAGTGGTGGTGTACCGCGGGGGCGAGCCCGTGGGTACGGCGCGCCTGTGGTGGCGCGACGGCGGCTTCCGCGCGGGGGATGTGTGCGTGCTGGCGCAGGCGCGCGGCGAAGGCTACGGCGACCTGCTGGTGCGTTTGCTGCTCTACAAGGCGATGACCCACAACGCGCAAAGCGTCACAGTGGTTTGCCCCAGCGCCTGCGCGCCCTTCTTTGCCCGCTATGGGTTTCAGCCGCAGGGAGGGGGAAACCCGGTGGAAATGCGCGTTCTGGCGGACGAGATCAGCCTGGACTGCCGCCACTGTAAGCATCAGACAAACACTTAAGCAGCGCCATACGAGCCTGCGCGGCATACGGCTTGGCCGCATACTGCGCAGAACCCCGCGTATTTACCCCGCGAACGGCTACCAGTCGATGGGGTCGACCGTGGAGGCGAAATACAGAATATCGCTGATGCTGCGCTCGTTTGAAGGCGATTTATCGTTGTAGATTTCGCCGCCCAGCACCATGGTGGCGCTGTTGCCGCCGTCCAGGTTGTAGGCCTGCGTGCAGCCCAGCTCCGCCATGAAGTCCGCCAGCGTTTCCAGCGTTACGCCGTCGCTGTCGTCGGTGCGGCCATCCACAATTACACATACGTAATGGAGCGCCCCCAGCTGGCCGATGGCCGCGCGGGGGTTTTTATAATGCGGCGCGAAGCTGTACTTTTCCGGAATGGCCTGCTCCTCCCCGTCGATCACCAGCGCGGGCCCGAAGCTGAACACGTTGCGGATGTCCAGCCCGCCGGAAAGGTAAAAGTCCAGCATGTCCAGATTATCGCGCTTCACGATGTGAAAATCACCGTTGGAGTCGATTAGCAGCAGGTCGTACAGCGAACTGCTTTTTTCGCGCAATGTTTCGCCCTGCCGGATCACCAATCCCACCTTACGGTCGATGTAATCATCGCCGTTGATGGCCAGAACGGCGTTGTAATACTTCGCCATGGTGGTAATTTTGGTTCCGCTGCGGTTCAGCGTGCGGGCAAGCCCCGTGCGGATCTGGCTGGGGTGCTTCACGGAGATCTGCGCAACATAGAATGTGGCGTTGGCGCGCCGTGCTTTGCTGATTTCCACACGGATAGAGGAATCGTAATAGCCGGTATCGCTGTAATCGTCCGGGTTTGGTTCGTAGGCGGGCGAATCGTCCCAGGGCAGGGGCGAAACGTCCGTCGTCACATCGGCCAGCGCCGCGCCGGCAAGCAGCAGTACCGCGAGCGCGAAGGCCGCGCCGCGCCGCAACCAGGTTGTAAGCAAAGCGAAAACCCCTTCCCCAACGGCAAACGACGAAGCTCCGTTTACGAATGGGCCGGTACGGCTTCAAAACCGGAGCGCGTTTTATCCACACAACAGTCGGCTATCTCGCGGAAGCCCGGCGGGGAGACCGGTTATCACCATCTCGCGCCGGGAAACCAAACCGTGCGGGTGCGCCGGAACATTTGAAACCCTATGGAACCGTCGTCTGCTCAGGCGTCTCCCGTAGCGAACGTCCAATAGGTGCGGGCACGCAGTAGCGCGCCCAAGTGACAGAATACCCGTTAAAACCGAACCTTAAACCGTTATTCGGCCCCGATGCCCGTGCCGAAGTACAGAATATCGCTGATATCCCGCTCGCCATCGCCGCTGACGCTGTTGTACACCCCGCCGTGGAAAAGCAGGGTGCTGCTGCCACCCCCGTCCAGGTTATAGGCGGTCTGGCAGCCCAGATCGCCCATGAACTGCGCAAGCTGCTTGTGCGTTACGCCGCGGCTGTCGTCGCTGCGGCCGTCCACTACCACCAATACGTAGCTGAGGGGGCCTACCTGCCCGATGGCTGTGCGGGGGCTGCGATCCTGAGGGGCGAAACCATACTGGTTGTAAACGGTTTGCACTTCCCCGTCCAGCACCAGCACCGGGCCGAAATAGTAGCACTGGGCGACGTCGCAGCTCTCCAGCGCGGCGGAAAGCGTCTTTTTGGTGGGTTTGCGCACGGCGTGAAGATCGCCGTTCGTATCGATAATCAGATAATCCAGCTCGGTAGCGCCGGACTTGCGAAGCACCTGCCCCTGCCGCACGATATAGCCCTGCGTGCGGAACAGATAGCCGTCCCCGTTGATGCCTACGACGGCGTTGTAGGCGTTGGCGATCACGCTGGGGGCGGCCTTGGTCGCCTCGTCCGGGTCGCAGGAAAGCGCTGTGCGCAGCTGCGAAGGATCGGCAATGGTTACGTGCGCCACGTGGTAGACGCTGTTGTCGCGCTCGATGTCCTCAATCCACACATGCAGGGTATCGTCCTGATATTCATGGTCGCTCAGGTAACCGGCCTCGCTTGCGGCGGGCGCGG